>DATKUQ010000343.1:0-4070 GCA_035530495.1 Burkholderiales bacterium | reverse complement strand
GGGCGACGCTCGTCGGCCTCGATCTTTCTGATCGAGAAACTCGAGCAGCAGACCTGCCGGGCGAGCGCCTCCTGGGTCAGGTCCAGCGCTTTGCGGCGACGCCGCAACCAGTAGCCGAACGAATGCGTCCGATCCTGCACGTCGCCTGACCCTCCTCCGTATCAGACGCATTTGATTCTAGCAGCTTTGTCGCGGCCCTTGTCCCGGTCTTTGTCCTGCTATTTGTCCCGCTTTGCGGGACCCGGCGCCGTATGGCACGGAGTCAAATGGCGCCAAGTCGAGAGGCAAGCGCAATTCCGGAGCCGACGGCGAAGAGGCGGCACCGCGTTCCCGCAGCAGGAGACGTCGCAAATCCACTTCAAAAGGAGCAAAGCCATGTCCGCAGTCCTTTCCATACCTTCCCCCGCCGTCGACCTCGCGGCCGTAAAGAGCAAGCAGCAGCTTGCCTGGGCGGCCGGCGATTACGCCGTCGTCGGTACCACGCTGCAAATCGTCGGCGAGTCGCTGTGCGAAGCGCTCGACCTGCGTGCCGGCGAGCGCGTGCTCGACGTCGCCGCCGGCAACGGCAATGCGACCCTCGCCGCGGCGCGGCGCTGGTGCGACGTCGACTCGACCGATTACTGTCCGACGCTGCTCGAGCGCGGCCGCGCCCGCGCCGGCGCCGAACACCTGCCGGTGCAATTCAAACAGGCAGACGCCGAGAATCTGCCGTATCCCGATGAGAGCTTCGATGTGGTGCTGTCCACCTTCGGCGTGATGTTCACGCCCGACCAGCAGAAAGCCGCGGACGAAATGGCGCGTGTGTGCAAACCAGGCGGCCGGATCGGCCTCGCCAACTGGACCCCTTCCAGCTTCGTGGGCGAGATGTTCAAGGTGGTCGGGCGCTACCTGCCGCCGCCGGCCGGCGTCAAGTCACCCGCGCTGTGGGGCACGGAAGAACGCTTGCGCGAGCTTTTTAGCGGCCGGCTCGACTCGATCGCCATCGAGGAAAAGGAGTTCGTATTTCGCTACCGCAATGAGGCCCATTGGCTCGAGGTGTTTCGCAGCTTCTACGGGCCGATGCAAAAGGCGTTCGGCGCGCTCGAGGCAAAGCTGCAGGAGTCGCTTGCCGCGGACCTGATCGCGCTGGCGAAACGGTTCAATCGCGCCCACGGCTCGATGGTGGTTCCGGGCAGCTACATCGAGGTTGTCCTCACCCGCAGTCAGCCTCTATGAACGGAGCCACGTGGCTCACCACGCGCGCAACGAGGACATTCGCGCTTTCGTTTCCCAGTGTTTTTACTAGCCACCCAATTGAACATAAAGGTGATTAACCATGACAAGCTGGAATCTAAAGGGCAGCTACTTCGAGGCCTGCAACTGCGAGGCGGCCTGTCCATGCCTATTCCTCAGCATGCCCAGTGAGGGAGAATGCACCGCGCTCGTTGCCTGGCATATCGACCAGGGAAGCTTCGGCGAGGTGAAGCTGGACGGCATGAACGTAGCCCTCGCAGTGCACTCGCCCGGACACATGGCCCAGGTGAAGTGGAGGGTCGCGCTCTACCTGGATGACAAAGCCAATGAGGCTCAACGCGGCGCGTTGACGCAAATCTTTGCCGGCAAGGCGGGCGGGCACCCCGCCATGCTGGCCTCGCATATCGGGGAGGTAATCGGCGTAAAGAACGCTCCCATGACCTTCCAGGCCAAAGGCAAGCAGCGCAGCCTGCAAATGGGAAAGATCGCCGAGGCCACGATCGAGAGCATCGAGGGCCAGGGCGGGGCGGAGGTAACCATCAGCAACCACCCCTTGTGCATTGCCCCCGGCCACACTGGATCGGTGTCGCGTTCGAAGAAGGTGCACTACCAGGATCACGGCCTGAGCTGGAACTTCACCAACAAGAGCGGCTTCCACTCCCCGTTTGCCTATCAGGGTGCGTAGGCGGGGCAGTGCGTCCCGCGCAGGGCGGCCGGCCTTGCCGGTTCCAACTCGGGCCGACCCCTCGTCACTTCGTCTCAATCGCCAAGGGAGTACGTAAATGTCTGCCATCGACCTGAACGCGATCTACCGCCGCGACCGGCGCGTTGTGTTGGCCGGACTCGCCGGCATCACCGCGCTGTCCTGGGCTTACTTGGTGTACCGGGCATGGCGCATGGCCGCAATGCCGATACCTATGCAGATGCCGGGCACGGCCATGCCCCAATGGCAGCCCTGGGGGGCGATCGACTTCGCGCTGATGCTGCTGATGTGGGTAGTGATGATGGCAGGCATGATGGTGCCCTCCGCCTCGCCGATGATTCTCACCTTCACCACCTTGCACCGCCGCCAGGCGCAGGGCGATGCCGTTGTGCCCACTGCGGCCTTTCTTGCCGGGTACGTGATCGTGTGGAGTGGCTTCAGCCTGGCCGCGACCCTGGCGCAGTGGGGGTTGCACCAAGCCGCGCTGCTTTCGCCGATGATGGTCAGTACCAGCCCTGTACTGGGCGGGTTGCTGCTGATTGCGGCTGGCGCCTTTCAATGGAGCGGACTAAAGCAAGCATGCCTGTCGAAGTGCCGTACGCCACTGGGTTTCCTGCTCAACGAATGGCGCGCCGGGTCCGCTGGCGCGCTGGTGATGGGCTTGCGCCACGGGCTATTCTGCACGGGGTGCTGCTGGGCGTTGATGGCGCTGCTGTTTGTAGGCGGCGTGATGAATCTGCTCTGGGTAGCCGCCATTGCCGCCTTCGTGCTCACCGAGAAGGTCGCTCCGCAGGAATTGCATGTCGCGCGCGTTGCGGGGCTGGGCCTCGTGGCCTGGGGCGGCTGGCTACTGCTCCACGCGATCTTCTGACGCGGCGGACACGATAAGGCCGCCCTTATTGCAATTGGCGCGAAGGCGCCTCAGGCCGCGCTCAGCTTGGCGTATTCCAGCGCCAGCCACTTCATGCCCTGGCGGCCGAAGTTGATCTGCACGCGCGCATCGGGCCCCTGCCCTTCGGCGTCGACGATCACGCCCTGGCCGAATTTTGCGTGGACCACGTTCTGGCCGATGCGCCAGCCCATCTGGGTCGCGCGCGGCAGCGGCTTGGGTATCGCGGCGTCGCGCGCCGAAGCGAGCACCGGCTCGGGCGCGGGCACGGCGCCCAGGCGCGGCGTCAGCCACTTCACCAGGCCGGCGGGAATTTCATCGAGGAAGCGCGAGGCGACGTTGTAGCGCGTCTGCCCGTGCAGCATGCGGTTCTGCGCGAATGAAAGGTACAGGCGCGAGCGCGCGCGCGTGATCGCGACGTACATCAGGCGCCGCTCCTCTTCCAGGCCGTCGTCTTCATTGCGGCTCTGCTCGTGCGGGAACAGGCCCTCTTCCAGGCCGGTGACGAATACTGCCTGGAACTCCAAGCCCTTGGCCGAATGCACGGTCATCAACTGCAGCGCATCCGAGCCCTCGCCGGCCTGGTGTTCGCCCGCCTCGAGCGCGGCATGCGCGAGGAAAGCGGCCAGGTCCTGCGCCTCCACATGCTCGTCCTGCTCCTGCACGAACAGTGCCGCGGCGTTGACCAGTTCCTGCAGGTTATCCACCCGGTCGGCGCCGTCCTTCTCCCCCTGGAAGTGCGCGCGCAGCCCGGACTTCGCCAGCATGTGCTCGACGATCTCAGGCAAGGCGAGGCCTTCGGTTTCGCGACGCAGGGCTTCTATCATCGCGACGAACGCGCCCAGTGCGTTACCCGCCTTGCCGCCGAGCTGCGGCACCGCATTGTAGAGGCTGCAGTTGCCGGCGCGGGCCGCATCCTGCAGCGCCTCGAGCGAGCGCGCGCCGATGCCGCGCGTCGGGAAATTCACCACGCGCAGGAAGGCGCTGTCATCTTCCGAGCTCGCAATCAGGCGCAGATAGGCGAGCGCGTGCTTGACTTCCATGCGCTCGAAAAAGCGCAGGCCGCCGTAGACGCGGTAGGGCACGCCGGCCGAGAACAGCGCGTGTTCGAGGATGCGCGACTGCGCGTTGGAGCGGTAGAGCACGCCGATCTCGCGCCGCGCCAGCCCGTCGCGATTGAGCGCCTGCACCTCCTCGGCCAGCCAGTGCGCCTCGTAGCCGTCGGTCTGCGCCTCATAGACGCGC
>DATKUQ010000342.1:0-3103 GCA_035530495.1 Burkholderiales bacterium | reverse complement strand
ACAAACCGGAAGTGACCGACATTGGCACGCAAGTGCGGGCCTTGTTGCAGAAGGTCTGCACGAGCCTCAAGGCGTGAACACCAGGCAAGCGACTACCCCAGCCGCAGCGTAGCCGCCGTGGCCGCGACCGAATGCGGTGAGACCGAGATTCAAGTCGCGACTGCCATGGGTATCGGCGTCTTCGTGCGCGCGCGCCGCGGCGAATACAGCGCGGAGATGGAAAACCAGCCAAGCTGACCGCAGGCAGGGTTATCAATATGCGCATCTACCTTGTTCGACACGGTGAAACCGAATGGTCGCTGTCCGGAAAGCACACCGGCCGCACCGATCTTCCACTGACCGCGCGCGGCGAGGACGAGGCGCGCGAACTGGGGCAGCGTCTGCACGGCATCCGCTTTTCCCAGGTGCTGAGCAGCCCGCTGGAGCGGGCGCGGCGAACCTGTGAGCTGGCCGGCCTGGGCGCGCAGGCCGCGATCGAACCGGATCTGGCTGAATGGAACTATGGCGATTACGAAGGCCGGCGTTCGGTGGACATTCGCAAGCAGCGCCCGGACTGGAATGTGTTCCGGGACGGCTGTCCGCGCGGTGAAACGCCTGAGCAGATTCGCGTCCGCGCCGACCGGCTCATCGCGAGGCTTCGCGCGCTGGACGGAAACATTGCCTTGTTCTCGCATGGCCAATTCGGCCGAGTCCTGGCGGCGCGGTGGATCGGCCTTGCTGTGGCCGATGCGCAGCATTTCGCGTTCGGTACTGCGTCGTTCGGCATTCTCGGTCGCGATCCAAATCACCCGGAGGTGGCGGTCATCGCTCTGTGGAACGCCGCGCCGAACGGAAAACTCGATCAGGCAGACCACCCCGGCGCCGGCGATGCAGCCAGCGTGAAGCAGCGGGCGCTCCAGCGCTGGGAAAATGAAGGCGGAGAGATTCCAAGCGGTCCGGGTTCCGGCCTGTCGAAGGCGGCGAAGCGCTAGCATTACAAGCTGTTACGATGACAGCTTGTCTGCAAAAGCATGTGGCTGGCAACTGACATTTATGGCGCAAACTGGCTCCTGCATCCAAGCAGGCAGGCGTAATTTCGCATGAAAACCGCGCTGGCCGGGCACGACGATTCGACCGTGACCATTCTGTTCGCGCTGGGCGCCAATGTGCTCATCGCACTGGCCAAAGGCATTGCGGCGTTGGTAACCGGCTCGAGCGCAATGCTCGCCGAAGCGGTGCATTCGCTCGCGGACTGCGGCAATCAGGGCCTGCTGCTGCTTGGACTGAAACGTTCGGCGCGGCCGCCCGATGCCGACTATCCGCTGGGCCACGGACGCGCGATCTACTTCTGGTCGTTCATCGTCGCACTGATGCTGTTCAGCATGGGAGGCATGTTTTCAATCTACGAGGGCATGCACAAGATGGGCAGCGGCCGATCGCTGGAGCACCCGTGGATCGCGATTGCCGTGCTCGCGCTCAGCCTTGCCGCCGAATCGGTGTCGCTGTGGAAGGCCCTGACCCAGGTCAGCGCGCTGCGCGGCAGCCAATCATTGTGGCGCTGGTTCCGCGAGACCCGGCGCAGCGAACTGCTGGTGGTTGTCGGCGAGGACATCGCCGCGACACTGGGTCTGAGCCTGGCATTGCTCGCCGTCGGCGCGGCGATGCTGACGGGCAATCCGGCCTACGACGCGCTCGGCAGTCTCGCGATCGGCGTGCTGCTACTCGTCGTTGCAGCTTTGGTCGGCATCGAGGTCAAGGCCTTGCTGGTCGGGCAGAGCGCCGAGCCCGCGCTGCAGGAAGAAGTCCGCCGCTTTCTGCTTGAGCGCGAGGAGGTTGCCGAGGTGCTGAACCTGATCACGCTGCAGAACGGCGCCGATGTCGTCGTGGCCGTCAAGGCGCGGATGACCGAAGGCGTTTCTGCGCCGGCCCTGGTAGACGCGATCAACCGCTGCGAACGCGACTTGCGCGCCGCGTTTCCGCAGGTGCGCTGGCTGTTCTTCGAGCCGGACGTGGAGAAATAGGCGGCATAAGCAAGGAACAGGGCCCGCGCGCAGCGCGGGTGCGAGCGGCCGCGATTGCCGCCAGCCGCCGACAGCGGATACGCCGGAACCAACACGATCGAGCGGAGCTGGAGCGGCACGAGCAGCGCCGCCACCACCGCTACGTGAGCCGGCGCACGATAGTCCGGTGCAGTCCTCCGGATTGCGCGCGCGTTTGTGCGGTACCGAACGGAAGCGGCTCGCTGGACTGATTAGGCTTTGAACGAGCCAATTTCATTGACGATTTGCCCATGAACAGACTCAAACGGTTCGGCAGCAAGCTGCGCACGAGCTTCTGGTTTGTGCCTACGCTGATCGTTGCGCTCAGCGTCGTCCTCGCGGTGGCATTGATCGAAGCGGACTACAGCGGGAGCCAACAATGGATGGGCCGCTGGCCGCGCCTGTTCGGCGCCAACGCGGCGGGTGCGCGCGGGATGTTGACGACCATTGCCGGCTCGATGATGGCCGTGGTCGGGGTCACGTTTTCGATGACCCTGGTGACGCTGGCGCTGGCGTCGAGCCAATACACCTCGCGTATCCTGCGCAATTTCATGCGCGACCGCGTGACGCAGGTCGTGCTCGGAATCTTCGCCGGCATTTTCACCTATTGTCTGATCGTGTTGCGCACCATCCGCGGTGGTGACGCGGCGGGATTTGTGCCGGGTCTGGCAGTGAGCTTTAGCGTGATGCTGGCGATCGGCGGCATCGCCGCCCTAATTTATTTCATTCATCACATCGCCTCTTCGATCCAGGCCTCCAGCATAATCGCCTCGGTCGCCGATGAAACCATGACGACCGTTGACCGGCTTTTCCCGGCGGCACTTGGACAAGAACCGGTTGACGATGATGCGGATCAGACCCCGCTCTTTTTGCGCGAACGGAACTGGCAGGTGGTCCCGGTCGAGGAAAATGGTTACATCCAGAGCGTGGACAGTGCGGCGCTCCTGCACCTGGCGCGGGAACACAAGACCATCGTGCGCATGGAACGCGGCGTCGGCATGTTTGTGGTGCATGGCACCGCGCTGGCCTCCCTCGCTTTAGCGGATCCGCCGGAAAATAAGGTCATCGCCGCCCTGCAGGCCGCA
>DATKUQ010000341.1:0-14944 GCA_035530495.1 Burkholderiales bacterium | reverse complement strand
ATAGCGTTTCCAGGGCAGAAAAAACACCAGCGGCACCAACACGAGCAGCACCTTGCCCATGATCCCGTAGGTTTCGCGCCAGCCATGGGTCTGCAGCAGGTACTGTACGCCCGGCACGATGAACAGCGCGCCGAGGCCGATACCGGCGAAAGCCACTGAAATCGCGGTGGACAGGCGCTCACGGAACCAACGGCTGATCAGGCTGGACGAAGGCACCATGCCGAGGGACGCTGCCCCGATGCCGGTCATCGCGCCGACCGTGGCATAGAACTGCCACAGCGTGTGCACGTGCGGTGCGAGCAGTAAGCCGCCGGCGAGCGCGGCCATGCCGCAGGTGTAGAGCGCGCGCGGTCCCCAGCGGTCGAACAGCATGCCGACGACGGGCGAACTCAGCCCGCTGACCAGCAGGTAAATCGAATACACGCCGGTCAGTTCCGAACGCGTCCAGCCCAGGTCCCGCTGCAGCGGCAGCAGAAACACGACATAGGCGTCGGCGGTGCCGCGCCCGATCAGGTTCAATACCAGGCCGATGCCCAGTACGGTCAGCGCGGTGCGGGTATGCGTCGAAAACCGTGACAAACGAATCTCCCGAAACCTCGAAGGCACGAACCGCACCAAACGACATCAACGAAAATTTGCGCGCCGGTCGCCCGGCGCTTCAATACGATTTAGGCAGGCCGAGAACCTTTTCGGCGATGAAACACAAAATCAGCTGCGGGCTCACCGGCGCGATGCGCCCGATCAGGCTTTCGCGCAAATAGCGCTCGACGTGGTACTCCCTGGCATAGCCGAAACCGCCGTGGGTCATCACCGCCCGCTGGCAGGCGTTGAAGCAGGCCTCGCCGGCAAGGTATTTGGCCGCGTTGGCTTCGGCGCCGCAGGGCCGGCCCTGGTCATACAGGCTCGCCGCCTTGAACACCATGAGCTTGGCCGCTTCCAGTTCCATCCAGGATTCGGCCAGCGGATGCTGAACGCCCTGGTTCTGGCCTATGGGCCGCCCGAACACGATGCGTTCCTTCGCGTACTGCGCCGCGCGCGCGAGCGCCGCGCGCCCCAGCCCGACCGATTCCGCAGCGATGAGAACGCGCTCCGGATTCATGCCGTGCAGGATGCAGGCGAAACCCTTGCCTTCCTCGCCCAGGCGGTCTTCCACCGGCACCGGCAGACCGTCGATGAACACCTGGTTGGAATCGACCGCCGCGCGACCCATCTTGTCGATTTCATGCACTTCGACGTAGCGCCGGTCGAGGTCGGTATAGAACAGCGTCAGGCCCTCCGCGGGCTTGCGGCATTCCTCGATGGGCGTGGTGCGTGCCAGGATCAGCATTTTCTCGGCCACCTGGGCCGTGGATATCCACACCTTCTGCCCGGACAGGATATAGCGCCCGCCGTCGCGCACCGCGCGGGTCTTCAGCCGCGTGGTGTCCAGGCCGGTGTTGGGCTCGGTCACGGCGAAGCAGGCTTTCTCCCTGCCCGCGATCAGTGGCGGCAGCATGCGCCGCTTCTGTTCCTCAGTGCCGAACACCACCACCGGATTGAGACCGAAGATATTCATGTGCACCGCGGAGGCGCCGGAGAAGCCCGCGCCCGACTCGGCGATGGCCTGCAGCATGACCGCCGCTTCGGTGATGCCCAAGCCCGCGCCGCCGTATTCCTCCGGCATGGCGATGCCCAGCCAGCCGTCGCGCGCCAGTGCCCGATGGAAATCGTGCGGAAACTCGGCCGCGCGGTCCTTTTGCAGCCAGTAATCGTCGCCGAATTGCGCGCAGATTTTCGCGATCGCTTCGCGTATCGCCTGCTGTTCTTCGGAAAGCGAGAAATCCATGCTCATTTCGCCGCGGCGGCGGAGCCGAGTATGCGCTGCACCTCGTCCTGCGCAAAGCCGAGTTCCTGCAGCACCGCCGCGCCGTCCGCGTTCAGCGCCGGTGTGGCGCGCCGGATTTTGCCGCCGCGCCGGCCATTGGCCCAGAGCGGGAACAGGACATGACGTTGACCGTCGACCTCGGCCACGTCCTCGCGCGCCTTTGCATACTCGGTGCGGCTCGCCTCGGTCGGCGTCAGCGGCAGTTCGAGCGGAACGTCGAGCGGCTCCAGCAGATCGTGCCATTGCCGCGCGGTCTTGTTCAGAAAAAGCCGTTTCAGCAAACGCGACAGTTCGTCGCCATGCTTGCGCCTGCTGGGGTCGGTATCGAACCTCGGATCCATCACCGCGGGTTCCATCTCCTTCACCGCGGCGCGGAAATTGTCCCAGAAATGCTGCTCCACGATGCCGAGGATGAGCACGCTGCCGTCGGCGGTTTCGAACAGATCGTTCACCGGCCAGATATGTGCACGCGGATCGGTGTGCTCGGCGATGCCATGGCGCAGTGCGGCGCAGAACAGACCCGCTTCATACAGGCTCAGGTCGAGCTGCGTCCCTTTGCCGCTGCGGCCGCGCGCATGCAGCGCCGCGAGAATGGCGATGGTGCCGAAGCTGCCGCCCTGCATATCGGCGATCGGTATGCTCGAGCGCGCCGGCTTGCCCAGCCAGGACCCCGGATAGGAAAGGCCGCCGCTGGCGCCGACGTAGCCGATGTCGTGTCCGGGCCTGTCGCGCCAGGGGCCGTTCTGGCCAAAACCCGAAAGCGAGCAGTAGATGAGCCCGGGATTCAGTGCCGACAGGCCGGCATAATCGATGCCGAGCCGCGCGCTCACGCCGGGGCGGTTCGATTCGATCACGACGTCGGCCCAGCGCGCGAGCCGCTCGACCACGGGCTTCGCCTCGGCATGCTTGAGGTCGAGCGCGAGCGAGCGCTTGTTGCGGTTGATTGCATGGAACACTGCCGGCAGCAGGCTTCTGCCCGAATCGCCCCGCGGCGGTTCGACCTTGATCACGTCCGCACCCAGGTCGGCCAGGATGGCGGTGGTGAACGGTCCCGGAATCAGTACCGAAAAATCCGCGACTTTGATGCCCGCGAGCGGCAGCCAGTTCATGGCGCCGCCTCCTCTAACACGGCGCGCAGCTCGACGAGCAGTTTCGCGTGGCGCTTCAGCGCGGTTTCCATGCGGTGCATCGGTCCGGCCAGCGCGACGCTGTAGGTCTCGCCATTCAGTTCGATCGGCACCGCCACCGCCATCAGATCCGCCACGGTTTCGCCGCGCGTCACGTACCAGCCGCGCGCCTGCGCCTGCGCAAGATCGGCGGCCAATGCCGCCCGCGAAGTGATGGTGCGCGAAGTCACGCGCGGCAGCTTCACGCCGCGAAGCAGTTCATCGCGCAGAGCCGGCGCGAGGCTTCCCAGCAGCGCCTTGCCGCTCGCGCTTGCATGCAGCGGCCTGAACTCGCCTACCTTCGGGCTGTAGCGGATGCTATGGACGCTGTCGAGCACTTCCAGGTACACCGCCTGCCGCTCGAGCCGTTTGGCGAGCAGCACCGTTTCGCCAGTCTGGTCGCGCAGCTTTTCCAGGCGCGGCACAAAACGCTCGGCCAGGGGATCGCGACCGGCGATGGCGCGGGCATGCTCGAACAGCAATTTGGTCGGGTAGAAACCGGCCCTGGCTTTGACTTCATACAGGTAGCCGCGCGCCTCCAGCGTGCGCACGATGCCGAAGCAGGAAGACACCGGCGTGTCCATGGCGCGTGCCAGCTGCGACAGCGACAGCGGCTTGCCTGCGCGCGCGAAGGCTTCGAACAGGTCGAGGGTGCGGCCGGCTGTTTTCACATTCATGAAAATATTTTAGCATATGTGAAAGATCGCATGCAGCCGCGCGTGCGCAGGCATGTCCGGCGCGAGGCGTTGGTGGCAAAAAGGGAGACGAATTCGTTCTGCCGGCATCACGTAGCCGCCAGTTGAATGGCGATTCTGCGAACGTAGCAATTTCGCCGATCAGACTCAAATCGTCTCCTTCCCTCTTGCACCCTAGGCCATAGCTTGTAGCCCACCCCGGGGCTGCGGCGGGGAGTGCCCATTTGGCGAACCCGGCCTTGACAGTTCCGACCTGCGGCAGAATGATTCTGGAGAAAGTCCGATCAAACGATCTGGAGGAAGCGCCATGACATCACCGCTCCAAAGCGATTCAATTGGAAAACTGGTTCTGCGCCTGACGCTGGGACTGCTCATTTTGTTTCACGGCGTCTCGAAGCTGATGCATCCGGCCGGCGCCATCGGCTACGTCAGTGGGCAACTCGCGAGCGCGGGATTTCCGACTTTCCTAGCCTATGGCGTCTTTGTCGGCGAAGTGCTGGCTCCGATCCTGATCGTTCTCGGCATCTATTCGCGCATCGGCGGATTGCTCGTCGTCATCAACATGATCTTTGCGGTGCTGCTGGTTCATTCGAGCCAGATTTTTTCCGTGGCGAAGACAGGCGGATGGACGCTCGAGCTGCAGGCGTTTTATCTGTTCACCGGCCTTGCGCTGATCTTCCTCGGCAGCGGCAGAATAGCGGTCAAGCCCGACTAGTCAGCGCGCGATGAATCCGTATTTCCTGCCGATGCGCACGCGCGCCAGACCTTCGCTGTACGAGTAAGCGTCGCTGAACCTGGGCGCGATGACGAACTTCCCCGCCTTGTCGATGAAACCGTATTTGCCGCCGACGGAAACGTTGGCCAAACCGTCTGAAAAGTTGGATGCCGAATTGAAGCTGGGCTTGATCGCTATGCTTCCGCTTTTGTCCATGAAGCCGAACTTCCCGAGCGGCCCTGCAAATTTCGTGCTCCCTCCGAGTTCGACCGCGACCAGCCCTTCCGAAAAACCCTCTCCGACCAGGTGCAACACCTCCCCGTTGAACTGCGGCTTGAGGACGATCTTTCCGGTCTTGTCTATATACTCGGGCTTCTCCCCCACGCGCACCGCCGCCAAGCCGTCGGAAAAGCGCGACGCCATGTCGAACCGCGGGGCAATGACCATATTGCCCGACCGGTCTATGTAGCCGTAATAGCCGTCGATCTCGACCGCGGCCAAACCTTCATGAAAAGGCGCCGCGCTGCTGAATCGCCGTGCGCTGATGTAATCACCCTTCCTGTCGATATACGCGCGCTTCCCGTCCGCGTCCTGCACTGCCGCGACGCCTTCGGAGAAATTCGACGCCTTGTCGAATCTCGGCGCGATCACGAATTTGCCGCTGGTATCGATGTAACCGTACTTGTAGTTCTCGCGTATGGCGCACAGGCCTTCGGCAAAGATGGGCGGGCTGTATTCGTCCCCGGCAAACCTGGGGCTGATCACGATCTTGCCTGTGCGATCGATGAAACCCCATTTGTCTCCAATCCGAACGGCCGCCAGGCCGTCGGAAAACCTGGTATTGAACGGGACGTCGTCTTCCACGAACCGGGGCCGGATCACCATGGTTCCCGATTTGTTTATGAATCCCCATTTGCCGCCTACCCGCACGGCGGCCAAGCCGTCGGAAAAATCACCGGCGGCGTCAAAGGCCGGCGCAATGGCCACGCGGCCGGCCTTTTCGGACCTGACGGAGCCCGCATGGCTCGTTTCGGCGGCATGGCCGAAGGCGGAGATCGCGGCCGAGAGAAGCAGAAAGCCGAAACATCTGATGACGCGGTTGCTTGAGCGCTGCATGCCTGGCCTTTGATCGAGCGGATGCAAAGCTTACTCCGTTCCGGCTTCCCTTGGGTGCAGGGCTCAGCCTTTGGTCTTCGCCGCCGGCATCACGCCTGTCTGCTCCAATCCGGCGATGCGCTCCGCATCGTAATGCAGCAGTTCCGACAGCACCGCGTGCGTATGTTCGCCCAGCAGCGGCGCGGCGCGCGGCGCGACGATAGGCGTGCCGGCGAGCGTCAGCGGCAGGCGCAGGTTGGGCACCTCGCCGACCTTGCTGTGCGGCGCCTTGCCGAGGATGGCGCGCTCCTTCACCTCGGGCGAATCCACCGCCGCGGCGATGCTGCGTATCGGTCCGGCGGGCACGCCGCCCGCCCGCATGCGCTCTATCCATTGCTCCAGCGGCGCTGCCTCGAAGTGCTGCTGCAAAATCGCAGTCAGTTGCGCATCGTTGCGCACGCGCGCGGCGTTGCTGGCATAGTCCGCCCCCAGCAGCTCGGGCGGATTGCCCAGGACTGCCAGCAGCTTGCGCCACACGCCGTCACCCGCCACCGTCATGAAGAACCGCCCGTCGGCGGCGTAGAACACGCCTATGGGCGCGGCGACCGGGCTCTTGTTGCCCGGCGGCAGCGGATTCTTGCCGGTCACCGCGTAGTTCAGGGTGTAGAAGCCGGTCAGAGCGAAGGCGTTGTCGAACAGCGCCGCCTCGATGTATTGCCCGCGTCCGCTGGTCTCGCGCGCATACAGCGCGGCGAGTATCGCGTGCGCGGCGAACATGCCGGTGGTGAGGTCGATCATCGCCAGCGGCGTGCGCAGCGGCTCCTCGCCCGGATAGCCGTTCAGCGACATGAAACCGCTTTCGGCCTGCACCACCTGGTCGTAGCCGGCGCGGCTGGCGTAACTGCCGCTGCGCCCATAGGCGGAGATGGAGCAGTAGATCAGGCGCGGATTGATTTTCTCCATGGCCGGGTAATCCAGCCCGAGGCGCTGCATCACCCCGGTAGCGAAGTTCTCCACCAGGATGTCGGCGCGCGCCACGATATCGCGCGCCGCCTGCCGGCCCGGCTCTCCCGCCAGGTCGAGCACCACGCTCTCTTTGTTGCGGTTGTAGCTCAGGAACAGCGTGCTGTCCCCGCCCAGGTCGGGCGAGGAGTAGCCGCGCGTGGCATCGCCCTGGGGCGGCTCTATCTTGATCACCCGCGCCCCCATGTCGGCGAGGATCATGGTGCAATAGGGCCCGGCGATGACATGCGAGAAGTCGGCGACGCGTACGCCTTCGAGTGCGGTGGCCATAGTCAGGGCCGGATGCCGAAGGCGGTCCTGCCTGGGGTGCGCAGCGGCGCGGCGAGGTCGGCGAATTCGCACAACAGGCGGCGCGTGTCGCGCGGGTCGATGATTTCCTCGACGATGAAGGACTCGGCGCTGCGAAACGGCGAAGTGAGCTTTCTCAGACGCGTCTCGATCTCCATCATTTTCGCCGCGGGATCGGGCGCAGCCTCAAGATCGGCCCGGTAAGCCGCTTCCAGCCCGCCGGCGATCGGCAGCGAGCCCCACTCGCCCGAGGGCCAGACGTAGCGCACGTTGTACCTTCCCGAATTCTGGTGCGCGCCGCCGGCGACGCCGAACACCTTGCGCACGATGATGGAGCACCAGGGCACGCTCGCCTGGCACACCGCCGCCATCGCGCGCACACCGTAGCGTATGGTCGCCGTGCGCTCCGCCTCCAGGCCGATGAGAAATCCCGGGATGTCCACCAGGTGCACCACCGGCAGATGGAAGGTCTCGGCCAGGTCGACGAAGCGCGTGACTTTTTCCGATGCCTGCGCGGTCCAGGCGCCGCCGTAAAAATACGGGTCGCTCGCGAGCAGCGCCACCGGCCAGCCGTTCAGGCGCGCAAACCCCGTGATCACCGAGCGACCCCACAGCCTGCCGATTTCGAAGAACGAAGTGCGATCGACCAGCGATTCGATGATGCTGCGCATTTTGTACACCTTGCGCGTGTCCTTGGGCACGGCCTCTATCAGCCAGGGATCGCTGCGTGCGGGGTCGTCGTCGCAGGCGCTGCGCGGCGGCAATTCGTAGACCGAACTCGGCAGATAGGACAGGAAACGCCGCGCGCGCGCAAACGCATCGGCCTCGCTCTCCGCCTCGTCGTCGACGGCGCCGTTGCGCGTGTGGATGGCGCTGCCGCCAAGTTCGTTCTTCGCGTAGCTCTTTTCCACCCGCGCCACCACCGGCGGACCGGCGACGAACAGCTGCGATGTGTCCTTCACCATGACCGAATAATGGCTTGCCGCCACCCGCGCCGAGCCCAGCCCGGCGACCGAGCCCAGCGCGAGCGAGACCACCGGCACCACCGACATGTTCTGCACCACCTGCTCCCAGATCGCGATGGTCGGAATCTGGGTCCTGCCGTCCTGCTCGATGTTTTTCACCGAACCGCCGCCGCCGGTGCCGTCGACCAGGCGCACCATCGGCAGGCGCAGTTCCCAGGCCATCATTTCGACGCGCTCCAACTTCTCCTTCAGCCCGCCGTCGTTGGCGCCGCCGCGCACGGTGAAATCATCGCCCGAGATCACCACCGGCCGCCCGTCTATCCGGCCGCGTCCCATCACCAGGTTGGTCGGCACCATGTCGACGAGTTCGCCCGACGCGTCGTAACGCGCCTTGCCGGTAATGGCGCCGATCTCATGGAACGAATCCGCATCGAGCATGCCCGCGACGCGCTCGCGCACCGTCAGCTTGCCGCCATCGTGCTGACGCTTGATCTTGTCCACCCCGCCCATTCTGCGCCCGAGCTCCTCGCGCTTGCGCAGTTCGTCTATTTCAGGTTGCCAGGTCACGATGCCCTCTTGTCCTTGTGATGGATAGCAGCGCTAAACTGTACCATCAACAGAGCGCTTGCCGGCACCATGGGAACGCGTTACCTTCGCTGCGGAAACATCCACGCGGAAAAGGACACCCCATGCAGCAAGATATACGCCTCGACGGCAAAATCGCACTCGTCACCGGCGCCTCCAGCGGACTCGGCTGGCGCTTCGCCCAGATTCTCGCCCAGGCCGGCGCCGGCGTCGCCCTGGCCGCGCGCAGTACGGACAAACTGGAACAACTCAAACGCGAAATCGAGAGCGACGGCGGCAAGGCCAGCGTGGTGAAAATGGACGTGACCGACGTGGCGAGCGTGCGCGCCGCCGTGGTCCTGGCCGAATCCGCCCTCGGCGGCATCGACATTCTGGTCAACAACTCCGGCGTCAACAAGCAGCAGCGCGCCGTCGAAGTCGAAGAAGCGGACTACGACTACGTAACCGACACCAATTGCAAGGGCGCGTTTTTCGTCGCCCAGGCGGTGGGCCGCAGCATGATTGCGCGCAAATGCCCCGGGCGCATCGTCAACATCGCATCGGTCGCGGGCCTGCGCGTGCTGGCCCAGCTTTCGACCTACTGCATGTCCAAGGCCGCGGTGGTCCAGATGACCAAGGCCCTGGCCCTCGAATGGGGACGCTACGGGATCAACGTCAACGCCGTCTGCCCCGGCTATATCGAGACCGGGATCAACCGCGACTACTGGCAGACCGAGGGCGGCAAGAAGCTTGTCAACATGCTGCCGCGCCGGCGCGTAGGCCAGCCCGAGGACCTGGATGGGCTGGTGCTGCTGCTCGCCTCGGCGCAGTCGAACTTCATCAATGGAGCGGTCATCGCCGCCGACGACGGACTCGCGCTGGGTTGAACCGCCGGGCGCGGCCTATTTGGACAGGTACTGTTTTTCGAACTGCTTCGCGGCGGCGGGATCGAGTTTGCGCAAGCCGAGCAGGGCCTCGTCCCTGTGTTCGGATTGTCCGGCGAGATCGTAAGCGCGGGCCAAACCATACCAGCCGGGTTCCAAATCCGGTTCATAGCGCACGCTCTCGCGGTAATTTGGAATGGCGAGCTCCGTTTCCCCCCGCCGCAGATAAAGGTCGGCCAAGGCCAGATAAGCGCGCGCCGATTCGGGACGATAGCTCAGCGCCTGCCGATATGCCTGGATGGCCTGTTCGGGCCTGCCCAGCGCCATCTCGCTGCTGCCCAAGGCCAGCCAGGACTCCTCGTCTTCCGGGCTGAGATGCGTCGCCTGCCGAAACGACTCGGCCGCCGCTTCGTTCTGCCCCTGCCGCGCCAGCGCGTAGCCCTGCAGGAACCACCAATCGGATCGGTCGGGTTCGCGTTTCAGTTGTGCCCGCGCCAGGCGGAGCATGCCGGGCCAGTCCTTTTTCTTGTCCAGTTCGGTGATGCGGCTCGCAGTGCTTTGCTCGAATCGGCTGGCGAATATCGCGATCACCGGCGGCGCCATGTCCAGGGCAATCTGCGCACAAGCGCCGCAGGCGACAAGGCAGGCGATGCCGCCCGCCCGCTTAAGCGCGCCGTGGATAAGAACGCTCAGACTTTGTTCTGGTACACGTAGGGCTGCTGCTTGACGCGCGATTGCTTCGCGCGCTCCAGGGTCTCCAGGTCCTGCTTGTGGTCCCACCAGATGGCGCGGCTCTTGCGCTGCTCCGCCTCGAGCTGGGGCTTTTGCTGCTTCATCTCGCGGATGAACTTGGTGAACTCCGATTCGTAGCTTTTCGGCTTGAACTGGTCGAGGAACCTGCTGAGTTTTGATTCATTCGTTGCCATGAGTGACCCCTTTTAGAACTGCTCTTCGCTTAGCGCCATCACGCCGGCGGCGCCGCGCACGACGGTGTCGCGCAGCCCTGGCGCCTGCGCGAGGATGTGGTCGGCATAGAAACGCGCGGTCGCGATCTTCGCCTGGTAGAAGCCGGCGTCGCCGTCCTTGGATGCCAGCTTGTTCTGCGACACCAGCGCCGCGCGCGCCATCTGCCAGCCGCCGCAGACGACGCCCATGAGCTTGAGAAACGGCACCGAGCCCGCATGCACCGCCTTGATGTCTTCGGAGTAAGTGGCGACGATCCAGCTCACGCACTCTTCCACCGCCGTGATGCCGGCGGCGAGGCGCGCGCGTATCGCCGCCATGTCCTCGCCCTGCGCCTGCGCGAGTTCGCCTTCGACCACGCGCATCGCCTTGATTACTTCCTTCGCCGTCGCCCCGCCTTCGCGCGCCATTTTGCGCCCCACCAGGTCGTTCGCCTGGATCGCGGTGGTGCCTTCGTAGATGGTGGTGATGCGCGCATCGCGCAGCAGCTGCGCCGCGCCGGTCTCCTCGACGTAGCCCATGCCGCCGTGCACCTGGATGCCGATCGACGCCACTTCGATGCAGGTTTCGGTGCTCCAGCCCTTCACCACCGGGATCATCATGTCGGCGAAGGCCTGGTGCTTGGCGCGCAGCGCCTTGTCCGGATCGCTGTGGGCGATGTCCATCGCCGCCGCGGTGACGTAGGCCAGCGCGCGCATCGCCTCGGTCTGCGCTTTCATGCTCATCAGCATGCGGCGCACGTCGGGGTGGCGGATGATGGGTACTGCCTTGGCGCCGCCCGCGAGGTCGCGGCTTTGCACCCGCTCCTTGGCATAGGCGAGAGCCAGCTGGTAGGCACGCTCGGAGATCGCCGTGCCCTCGAGGCCGACGGCGAAGCGCGCCGCGTTCATCATGATGAACATGTAGGCAAGGCCCTTGTTCTCCTCGCCCACCAGATAGCCGATCGCGCCTTCGTGTTCGCCGTAGATCAGCACCGCCGTGGGGCTCGCATGGATACCCAGCTTGTGCTCGATCGAGACGCACTGCACGTCGTTGCGCTTGCCCAGACTGCCGTCGGCGTTGACCAGGAACTTGGGCACGACGAACAGCGAGATCCCCTTCACCCCTTCGGGCGCGTCGGGCGTGCGCGCAAGCACCAGGTGGACGATGTTCTCGGCCAGGTCGTGCTCGCCGTAGGTGATGAAAATCTTCTGGCCGGTAATGCGGTAATGCTCGCCCTCGCGCACCGCCTTGGACTTCACCAGCGCCAGGTCCGAGCCCGCCTGCGGCTCGGTCAGGTTCATGGTGCCGGTCCAGCTGCCTTCGACCATTTTCGGCAGAAAAGTCTGCTTAAGCTTGTCGGTGCCGCTCAACAGCAGCGCCTCGATCGCGCCGCCGGTCAGAAGCGGGCACAGGGAGAACGACATGTTGGCGGCCTTCCACATTTCCATCACCGGCGTCGCCACCAGCTTGGGCAGGCCCTGGCCGCCGAACTCGGGCGGGAACTGCAGGGCGTTCCAGCCGCCTTCGACGAACTGCTTATACGCGGCGATGAAGCCTTTCGGCGTGGTGACCTTGCCCTGGTCCCATTTCGAGCCTTCGGCGTCGCCCGACTGGTTCAGCGGCGAGAGCACCTCGGCGCAGAATTTGCCGCTTTCTTCCAAAATCTGCTCGACCAGCTCGACGCTGACATCCTCGCAGCCCGGCAGCTTCGCCACCTCGTCCAGTCCGGCGAGTTCGGTCAGCACGAACTGCATGTCTTTCAGCGGCGCGACGTAATCACTCATGATGGCCTCTAAGAATTGTCATTCCGAGGCTGTCCCCCGAGGGGACTTTCCCGTCGAGCGGGATCGAGACCTTCGGGGCGAAAGCCGAGGAATCTGCTTGCTGCTTCCGCCCAAAAACAGATTCCTCGCTCCGCTCGGAATGACAGACAACGCCGTTGCGAACAACGGCGATCACCCCAGTTCTTTCACCAGCTCCGGAACTACCTTGAACAAATCGCCGACGATGCCGTAATCCGCGACCTGGAAAATCGGCGCTTCCTCGTCCTTGTTGATGGCGACGATCACGCGGCTGTCCTTCATGCCGGCCATGTGCTGGATCGCGCCGGAGATGCCGATCGCGATATAGAGCTCGGGCGCGACGATTTTTCCGGTCTGGCCCACCTGCCAGTCGTTGGGGACGAAACCCGCATCCACCGCGGCGCGCGATGCGCCCATCGCCGCACCCAGCTTGTCCGCGAGCGGCTCGAGCAGCTTGAAATTTTCCGCCGATCCCATGCCGCGGCCGCCCGAAACAACGATATTGGCGGCGGTCAGCTCGGGCCGCTCCGACTTGACCAGTTCTCGCCCCACCAGGCTGGACAGCCCTGCGTCAGGCCCTGCGGCGAGCGTTTCCACCGCAGCCGAGCCGCCGCTGGCCGCCGCCGCGTCGAAGCCGGTGGCGCGCACGGTGATGACCTTGATCGCGTCCTTGGACTGCACTGTCGCCAGCGCCGTGCCCGCATAAATCGGACGCACGAAAGTATCGGGCGAATTGACCGCAACGATCTCGGAAATCTGCGCCACGTCCAGCAGCGCGGCGATGCGCGGGGCCACGTTTTTACCGAACGTGGTCGCCGGAACGACAATATGGCTGTAGCCGGTTGCAATCGACGCGACCAGCGCGGCAAGACTCTCGGCAAGTTCGTCTTTGTACTGCGGCGCATCGGCGACCAGCACCTTCGTTACCCCCGCGATCTGCGCGGCGGACTGGCCGACGGCGGCGCAAGCGCCGCCTGCGACCAGCAGTACGATGTCGCCGCCTATTTTCGCGGCAGCGGCGACGGTGTTGAGCGTGGCGCCCCGAAGGGACTTATTGTCGTGATCGGCAATAACGAGTATGGGCATTTAGATCACCTTGGCTTCGTTGCGGAGTTTTTCGACCAGCGTTTTCGCGTCGGGCACTTTGACGCCGGCCTTGCGCTTGGGCGGCTCTTCCACTTTGAGCGTGGTCAGGCGCGGGCTCACATCGACCCCGAGCGCATCGGGCTTGAGCGTTTCCATCGGCTTTTTCTTCGCTTTCATGATGTTAGGCAGCGTGACGTAGCGCGGCTCGTTCAGGCGCAGGTCGGAAGTGATCACCGCCGGCAGCTTGACCGCAATGGTTTCCAGCCCGCCGTCGACCTCGCGCGTGACCTCCGCCTTGCCGTCGGCGATTTTCACTTTCGAGGCGAAAGTGGCCTGAGACCATCCCAGCAGCGCCGCCAGCATCTGGCCGGTCTGGTTGCAGTCGTCGTCGATCGCCTGCTTGCCGAGAATGGCGAAATCCGGTTTTTCCTTTTGCACCACGGCTTTGAGCAGTTTCGCCACGGCGAGAGGCTGCAATTCGGCGTCGGATTCGACCAGAATCGCACGGTCAGCACCGAGCGCAAGGGCCGTACGCAGCGTCTCCTGGCTTGCGGTAGTGCCACAGGACACGACCAGAATCTCCTTGACCACGCCGGCCTCTTTCAGGCGCATCGCCTCTTCGACGGCGATTTCGTCGAAAGGATTCATCGACATTTTCACGTTTGCGGTCTCGACGCCTGAGCCGTCGGCCTTGACGCGCACCTTGACGTTGTAATCGACCACCCGCTTGACGGGTACTAGAACTTTCATCGACTTGCTCCGAGGAAAAAGAAAAAGATCAGTTGCGAATTATAACTTAAGACGACCATGACCGAACCATGGGCGGTGGCTGCAGTAGGCAAGTAGGCATCCGGTCAGAGGGACGATTCCCGCTTGCGGGTAAGCCGACCGCAGAAAGACGACGCGGCGCTGCCCTTGGATCACTCTTTGGGGGAAGTCACTAAGCGCCACGGTCAATTCACGTACACCCTGCGGCGCGCAATCGCGCACCAACCCGCACGGTCCGGTCAAAACGCCGGCCGACGATGCAAGAACCGGTATCGTCGGCACCGGCAAAAGCATTGGCATCCTCAAGCGGCGCGCCGTACAGTTGTCCACGCGAGATTGCTTCAGATGGAAGCGGATTTCGACAGCCCCGAATAGAGGGACAAATAAGGGGGGGTGCGCCGCTATTTCAACACCCTGTTAGACTAGAACGATTGGTGGGTTTCAGTAGCTATAAGCAGCTTTAGTTTCAGCGGAACATATGCCTTAAGCGCTGCAAAGCGAGTGTCGTACACAAAAGAATACTGGGACATTCCGTTCCAATAGATCGCAAAGGAGAAAATATGATGAAGCGTTTTTCTGGTGCTGTCGCACTGTGCATGTTGGCCTTGGGCGTTGCATCGCAGCCTGTCGAGGCTGCACCGGCGAAGCCGGCGAACTATCCCGATCGGCCAATCAGTTTCGTAGTTTCCTACCCGCCCGGCGGCGGCATGGATATTACTGCCCGTACGCTGGCCGCGCAGATGGAGCGTGTGACCGGCTATCAGTTTCGCGTCGAAAACCGAGCGGGTGGCGGCGCCATCATTGGCAACAGCTATATGGCCAAGCAGGCGAAGCCGGACGGTTATACGGTGGGCATCCTCGCCAATCCGACGCTTTTTATCAACATCCTCAAACAAGGGGCGCAATTCAAGAAGGATGACCTCGAAGCTGTTGCGGGCATCACGTTTGCTCCGGTGGCTTGGTTCGCTCGCACCGACTCCGAGTTCGGCAAGATGGACTTCAAGCAAATTATCGATTACGCGAAGAAAAACCCCGGCAAAGTCAAAGTCGGCGTCATCCCCAATGGCTCATTCGATATGGCCAC
>DATKUQ010000340.1:0-4652 GCA_035530495.1 Burkholderiales bacterium | reverse complement strand
GCGTAGGCGTGGTCGGCCGGCAGCGTATCGTCGAGAAAGCCGACCAGATCCTGCACCTGCTCGGCGAACTGATCGGCGGCCGAGTATTGGCCGTTCGACAGCGCCTGCGCAGTGAGCAGGTCGCCGCCGGGGGCGCGGCCGAGGCCGAGGTCGACGCGCCCGGGAAACAGCGCCTCGAGCATGCGGAACACCTCCGCCACTTTGAGCGCGCTGTAGTAGGGCAGCAGCACGCCGCCGGTGCCGACGCGGATGCGCGCGGTTGCGCCGGCGACGCGGGTGAGCAGGATTTCCGGGCAGGGGTCGGCGAGCGCGGCCACGGCATGGTGCTCGGCGAGCCAGTAGCGGTGATAGCCGAGCGCGTCGGCCGCCTGCGCCAGCTTGACGGTTTCCGCTACAGCGCGCGCGGGTGTGTGGCCGCTGATGATCGGCGATTGGTCCAATATGCCTAGGCGCAGGTTCATTCGTATCCTTGTGTTTCAGTTCAGCGGACGTGAAGCGTTGTCGAGCAGCCGATGCGGCAAATGGCGATTATGCAGCTTCGCTGCCGCTGCGGATATCCGGTTCATGCGGAAGGCGGCGCCGCTTTTCGGTAGCGCAGCGCGAAGACGCCGCACACGAGCAGCACCAGCAGCAGCACCAGCGCATTGCCCCAGCGCACGTAAGGCGTGGCGCCGCTGCGCCCTTGGGCGCTGCCGCTCAAGGTGCCCCGGGTGAACTCGGGCAGGACGGCGACGACGCGTCCATGATAGTCGATGATGGCGGTCATGCCGGTGTTGGTCGCGCTCAGCATGGTGCGGCCGGTCTCGATCGCGCGCATTTGCGCGATCTGCAGATGCTGGTGCGGCGCCAGCGAATCGCCGAACCAGGCCAGATTGCTGATGTTGACCAGCAGCGTAGCCGCGGGCAGTGCGCGGATGATTTCCTCGCCGAATGCGTCTTCGTAGCAGATATCGACCGCGATTTTCTGCCCCGCGAGTTCAAGCGGCGCCTGCGTGGGACTGCCGCGCGAAAAATCGGCGAGGGGAATTTTCAGAACCGACAGGACCCAATGAAACCCGGGCGGAATGAATTCGCCGAACGGCACCAGGTGGACCTTGTCGTAGCGCTGACTGGGCGAAGCGCCCAGGCTGATCGCGCTGTTGTAATAGCGGCCGCGAGCGTCGCGCAGCGGCACGCCGATGATCAGATCGCCGCCGTGGCTGCGCGCGCTCAGCGCGAGCTCGCGCAGGAGCGCGGGGTCGAGCGCATCGAGAAAACGCGGAATGGCGGTCTCGGGCAGCACGGTAAGCTGCGCCTTGGAGCGCTCCATCATGCGCCGGTACAACTGCACCGTCGCGGTGTAGCGCGCCGGGTCCCATTTAAGGTCTTGGGCGATGTTCCCCTGCAGCAGGCTCACCGTGATCGGCGCGCCCTGCGGCTGCGTCCATTCGACTTGTTTCAGGGCATAGCCCAGACCGAGGATGAGCGCCAGCGCGGCGAGCGCGAAGCCGCGCCGCTTGGCGCGCAGCAGGGCGAGCAGCAAGGCCGCGCACAGCCACACCAGTCCTGACAAGCCGAATACGCCGGTGACCGGGGCGTAACCACCGAGCGGCGAGTCGACTTGCGAATAACCCAGGCTCAGCCAGGGAAAGCCGGTGAACACCCAATCGCGCAGCCATTCCGTGAATACCCACAGCGCCGGGATCAGCAGCATTTGCCGCGCCGCAAGCGGCCCGGCGAAGCGTGCCTGCAGATAGCCCGCCAGGGCCGGATACAGCGCGAGCACGGTGCAGAAGAGCAGGGTGGCAAGCGCGGCCAGCGGCGCCGGCATTGCGCCGTATTTGTGCAGGCTGACATAGACCCAGCTGACACCGGCGAGAAACAGGCCCAGCCCGAAGGCGAAGCCGAGTGCGGCGGCGCGGCGCGGGGCGGCCGCGTTCTGCCACAGCCAGAGCAGGCCCGCCGCGCTGACAAAGGGCAGCGCGTAGTAGCCCGTCGGCGCGAAGCCCAGCACGGTAACGGCGCCGAAAAGGAATGCCGCCAGCGGCGCGCGCGCCTGCCGCAATACGGCGGGATTCATTGATCGCGCGACTTTTGCACCAGCAGGGTGTGCACGCGGCGGCTGTCGGCGCGCATGACCTGGAATTTCAATCCGCCGATGGCGATGCTCTCGCCGCGCTTGGGCACGCGGCCGAAGCGGCTGATCACCAATCCACCCACCGTGTCGTAGGCCTCGTCGTCGAAAGTGGTGCCGAATTTTTCGTTGAAATCGATGATTTCGGTGCGCGCCTTGACCCGGTACTGGCCGCTGGACTCCGGCAGGATGTTGTCTTCGGTTTCGTCGAAGTCGTATTCGTCCTCGATGTCGCCGACGATCTGCTCCAGCACGTCTTCGATGGTCACCAGGCCGGCGACGCCGCCGTACTCGTCGACCACGATGGCCATGTGGTTGCGGCTGGCGCGGAACTCGCGCAGCAGTATGTTGAGGCGCTTGGATTCCGGCACGAACACCGCCGGGCGCAGCATTTCGCGCACGTCGAATTCCTCCTCGCCGGCGTAATAGTGGAGCAGGTCCTTGGCGAGCAGGATGCCGAGTACGTTGTCGCGCTCGCGGTCGATCACGGGGAAACGCGAATGCGCCGTCGAGATCACCGTCGGAATGAACGCGTCCGGCGTCTCGCCGATGTCGACCACGTCCATTTGCGCGCGCGGAATCATGATGTCGCGCACCTGCATCTCCGACACCTGCAGCACGCCCTCGATCATCGACAGCGCCTCGGAGTCGAGCAGATTGTGCTCGTAGGCGGAGTGCAGCAGCCGCAGCAACTGCTCGCGGTCCTCCGGCTCGCGCAGTAGCAGCGCCGACAGGCGTTCGAGCAGCGAGGGTTTATGGTTCTTGTCGTCTTGCATAGGCTGTCGGTGGCTCGTAATGGGCTATTGTCTGACCTAACTATCCTACCATCGCCCTGTTCATCGGGCAGCGACGGCGTAAGGGTCGGGAAACCCGAGCTGCGCGAGGATCTTCTTTTCCAACCCCTCCATCCGCGCCGCCGCGCGCGGCGTCTGGTGATCGTGCCCCTGCAGGTGCAGCGCGCCGTGCACCGCCAGGTGCGCAACATGCGCCCGCAGCGCCTTGCCTTGCGCGCGCGCTTCGCCCCGCAGCACCGGGACGCACAGCACGATGTCGCCGGCTAGTACCTGCGGGCGCCCGCTGGCGCCGTAGCCGAAGCTGAGCACATTGGTGGCGTAGTCGCGCTTGCGGTAGCTGCGATTGAGCGTTCGCCCCTCGGCAGTGCCGACGAAGCGCACGGTGATCGCCGCATCTTGCCCCAGGGATGCCGCAAGCCAGCGGCGCAGTTCGGCTTTGGTCGGCAGACCAGGGGAATTCACCGCGGTTTGCACTGTGAGCGTGAATTTGGCCGCGCCGCGTTCAGAGTTCATATCGAAATGAGGGGATATCCCCTCCGGGGACTTCCTTGAGGTCGCCTCCCATCATCCTCCCCTATATTGGCCCGTTGCCAAATTCCATTTGGCAAGGGGTTCTCAGGTCTCGCTCTGTTGGCGCTCATAGGCGTTGACGATGCGCTGCACCAGCGGGTGGCGCACCACGTCCTCGGCCAGGAACTGGGTAAAGGCGAGGCCGCGCACCCCGGCGAGTATGCGGCGCGCCTCGATCAAACCGCTCTTGTTGCCGCGCGGCAGGTCGATCTGGGTGACGTCCCCGGTGACCACCGCCTTGCTGCCGAAACCGATGCGCGTGAGGAACATTTTCATCTGCTCCGGCGTGGTGTTCTGCGCCTCGTCGAGGATGATGAAGGAGTGGTTGAGCGTGCGCCCGCGCATGTAGGCGAGCGGGGCAATTTCGATCGCGCCGCGCTCGAACATTCTCCCCACCTTGTCGAAGCCCATCAGGTCGTAGAGCGCGTCGTGCAGCGGGCGCAGATAGGGATTGACCTTTTCCGCGAGGTCGCCGGGGAGAAAGCCGAGCCGCTCGCCCGCCTCCACCGCCGGGCGCACCAGCACGATGCGCTTCACCGCGTCGCGCTCCAGCGCATCCACCGCGCAGGCCACGGCCAGATAGGTCTTGCCGGTGCCGGCCGGGCCGATGCCGAAAGTAATGTCGTGCTCGAGGATGTTCTTCATGTACTCGACCTGGCGCGGCGTGCGCCCGTGCAGGTCGGGTTTGCGCGTGAGCAGGGCGGGGGTTTCCACTTTCGCGCTCGGCGGGCGATGTTCCACCAGGCCGAGCTGCACGTCGTCGATGGTGAGGCCGCGCTTCGCCTGGTCGTAGAAGCGCTGCAGCACTTCGGCCCCGCGCGCGGTCTGCTGCGGACGCCCTTTCAGCACAAAGCGCTCGCCGCGGCGCGCGATCGTGATATCGAGCGCGATTTCGATCTGGCGCAGGTTCTCGTCGAACGCGCCGCACAAGATGGCGAGGCGCTGGTTGTCCACCGGTGACAGCGTGACTTCGGTGGGTTTGGGCTTCATTGAGCGGCGCGAGTTGCGCCGGACACCGCCGCAACGCGAACTTCGCCGCCCGGTGGTGGAACGCGGCATTCGCCGACCGATTGTGGAACGGGGCATTCGCCGACGGATTGTGGAACGCGGCATTCGCCGGCCGATTGTGGAACGCGGCATTCGCCGCGTAGGGAATGCGATCGCGCGGCGGTGAT
>DATKUQ010000339.1:0-9775 GCA_035530495.1 Burkholderiales bacterium | reverse complement strand
CCCTGGGTGATGCGGACCGTGCGCGTGGTGAATCATTTCGCGCGCAACGATGCCGATCACGTCGATCTGGGCGCGACCTCGCGCGGCACGCCGGTGAAGCTGGACCGGCGCTTCGTCGAGGCCGATGTGCGCATCGCCACGGGCCTGGTGGAGCCGCACTTCATGGCGGGCTATTCCGGCGGGCGCAAGGTGATCGCCCCCGGGGTCGCGCACAAGGACACCATCACCACGTTTCACAGCGCGCGCTTCATGGGCCATCCGCGCGCGGCCAATTGCGTGCTCGAAGGCAATCCGCTGCACGAGGAGCAACTCGAAATCATGGCCAAGCTGGGCCACGCGCTGGCGCTGAACACGGTCATCGACGAGCAGCGCCGACTGTCGTTCGTGAACTTCGGCGAAGTGGTGCAAAGCCATCTGCTCGCGGTGGATTTCATCCGCCGCTACGCCGTCGTGCCGGTGGCGCGCAGGTTCGCCACCGTCGTCACCAGCGCCGCCGGCTACCCGCTGGACAAGACCTATTACCAGACGGTGAAAGGCATGGTGGCGCCGATCGACATTCTCGCCCCCGGCGGCGACCTGCTGATCGTCTCGGAGTGCGCCGAAGGCATGGGCTCGCCGGAGTACGTCGAGGCGCAGCGGCGCCTGCTCGGACTCGGGCCCGACGGCTTCCTCGCCGACATCAGCGCCAAACGCCACGCCGACATCGACGAGTGGCAGACGCAGATGCAGCTGAAGCCGATGCATGCCGGCACAGTGCACCTGTACAGCGAAGCGCTGCCTGCCGACGCCTGGGGGCTCACCTGCGTGCAGAGAATGGCTTGCGTCGCCGACGCCATACGCGCGAGCGTGCGCCGCAGCGGCGACGCCCACATCGCGGTGATTCCGGAAGGGCCCTACGTGGTTCCGGCATTCCAGGCGGCGGCGTGAGCGCCGGCGCCTGGCTGCGGCGCCTGGCTGCTCGCGAGCCGGCGCGCTTCGGCGCAATGGTGGAGATTGCCGATACCGCAATTCGGTGCAGCTTTGATTCAACGTTTGGGAACGGAGGATACGATGCAACAGCGTGAACTGGGCCGCTCCGGCCTGAGGGTGTCGGCCCTGGGGCTCGGCTGCATGGGAATGTCGGATTTCTATGGCGGGCAAAACGAGGCCGGAGCGCTTGCCACCATCGACCGCGCCATCGAGCTCGGCGTCAATTTTCTCGACACGGCCGATATGTACGGTGTCGGGCGCAACGAGGAACTCGTCGGCCGGGCTATACGCGGCGCGCGCTACCGAGTGATACTCGCGACCAAGTTCGGCAACATGCGCTCCCCCGACGGCAAGTTCCTCGGCGTAAACGGCAGGCCCGACTATGTCCGCCGATGCTGCGAGGCCAGCCTGAAGCGGCTGGGCGTCGAAGTCATCGATCTTTACTATCAACACCGGGTCGACCCCAACACGCCGATCGAAGACACGGTCGGCGCCATGGCCGATCTGGTGCGCGCAGGCAAGGTGCGCTATCTCGGTTTGTCCGAGGCGGCGCCGCAGACGATTCGGCGCGCGCACGCCGAGCATCCGATCTCGGCCCTGCAGACCGAATATTCCCTGTGGAGTCGCGACCCAGAGGGCGAGCTGCTCTCCACGGTGCGCGAACTCGGAATCGGATTCGTGCCCTATAGCCCGCTTGGGCGGGGCTTCCTCACCGGGCAGATCAAGCACATCGACGACATCGAGGCGGATGATTACCGCCGCAATTCGCCCCGCTTTCAGGGCGACAACTTCCAGAAAAACCTCGATCTGGTGCGCGAGATCGAAGAGATGGCGCGGGAAAAGCATTGCACTGCGGCGCAACTCGCGCTGGCATGGGTGCTCGCTCAGGGCGAGGACATCGTTCCCATTCCCGGCACCAAGCGTCCGCGGTTATTGGAAGAAAATACCGACGCCCTCGATGTGCGCCTTACGCAGATCGACCTTGATCGGATCGATCGAATCCTGCCGCCGGGTGCTGCGTCTGGAATGCGCTATGCGGCGCTGCAGATGCAGGCGCTGAACCGCTGAGACCAGCATGATGCAGGATGCCAAACCACTTTCAGGCCGCATTGCAATCGTTACAGGCGGCGGGCGCGAAGCCGCCAAAGCGGCGCGGGACGACGCAGGCTGGCCGACGTAGCGTTCGTGTCGACACGCGTCGCTGATGAGCCCTGGTTTTACTGGCTGCCTTTTTGGTCGGGTCCCTGGCTCACCCTCACCAAGTCTCCGGGCCGCAGCCATTTCACGAATGCGGCCTGCACTTTGCGCGCGTCCAGACTAAGGTAGCGCCGCGCCGCGATCGTCGGTTCGTTCAGCGGCAGCCCGAGAGCCGACCGGGCGATAATGCCCTGCGCGATGTCGTCCACGCTCGCCTCGTCCAGGGCAGTCCGGCGCAGCAGGAGCGCCTTGGCGCGATGGAGTTCATCGGCCGAGACCGGCGTCTTCTGCATGCGCCGGATTTCGTCCGCCACCATGTCTGCCACCTTCGCGTTGTTCTTCGGATCGCAGGCGTATTCGACGAAGAAAATGCCGCGCGTGCGGCTGAACTCGAAATACGACTGGACGTAGTAGACCAGTCCGGCGTCCTTGCGGATGTCGCGCGTCAGGCGCGTCGAATAGAATGCGCCGCCGAGCACATTGTTGCCGAGCTTGAGCGCGTAATAATCGGGACTCAGACGCGTCAATCCGAGCGTTTCCGCGAGCGTCACGCGGTCCTGTACGCGGCTCGAATCGGGCACCGCGCTGAGGGCGGGGGCATTGAGCGGCACCGGCGGCAGATCGGTCCTGGGCGCGGGCCCCGTCGCCTTCCACGCACCGAAGTACTTTTCGATGACCGCCTTCGCGTGCTGCGGCGTGACCTTGCCGATCACCACGATCGTCGTAAGATCCGGCCGGAACACGGCGTGGTAATAATCGCGCACGTCCTTCAATTCGATTGAATTTACCGTTGCGGGCAGCGCCTGGCGCAATGTCGGATCGCCTTTGGGAAACAGCGCTGTCTTGAGCGCCCGCTCGCTCAGGTAACTCGGACTCGTGAGCCGCCCTGCGACGGTCTGTGCGACCTGGCGCTTGACCACCTTGAAAGCCTGCTCCGGAAACGCCGGGTGCAATTCGTTGTCGGCGAGCAGCTCCACGCCGCGTCCGAACGATTCCGACAGTGTCTGCAGCGAGAAATCGGTGCCCGCCTGCGCGCTCGCACCTATCGCATCGAGCGCCCGCTGCAGCGCCAGGCGGTCGAGCCGCTGCGAGCCGTAGGAGAATAGCTGTGCCACGACATCGGACAATCCCTCCTTGCCCTCGGGAACCTGCAATTCGGCCCGATTCTTGATGTGGCCGTAGACGCTGACCGTATCGCTTACGTTCTCCGGTTGCACGATCAGGGTGATGCCGTTGGCAAGTTTGCTGACCACCGGATGCACGGCCGACTCGGGTACGACGAGGTTCCCCAGCGCTTTCGTCGCCCACTGCGGCAGCTTGGTCGGTCGGGCTTCGCCCAGCGAAATGTTTTCCTGGCCGCCGAATCCGCGCGATGCGACGGGCTTGCCCGAGCCTTGTGGTGTAAGCACTGCGGTTACCGCGTGGTCGAGATCGAGATACTTGCGCGCGACGCGGTTCACGTCGGCCACCGTGACTTTTTCGATGCGCGCGAGATCGTCCTGCGGGGAATGGAGCCCGTCGACGGCGACCGCTTCCGACCACACCGCCGCCAGGCCGTCTATCGAATTCTTTTGGAACGCGGCACTGCTCCGTTCCTGCAGTTTGGCGGCCGCGACCAGGTCCGGCGGCACGCCCTCGCTTGCGATCTTCTTGAGGATGGCGCGCATCTCCGCCTCGAGCGGTTTCGGGTCGCTGCCGGCGGGAAAGGCGGCGACGGCGTAGCCTAGCCCGGCCTTGGGCAGCGGGTCGAAGGAGAAATCCGACTGCAAGGCCTTGCCCTGCGGTACCAGAGCATACAGAGCGCCGCGCTGGCTTTGCAGCACGTCGACCAGAACTTCGGTTGCTGCGTAATCCGGGCTGTCGAGGCCCGGCAGGCGCAGCGCGATCACCTGCAGACCGTAAGGCAGATCGCTGTCGAGCGTGAGCGCCTTGGGCGCGACCGGGCCGAGCTTGATTTCGGGCCGCGCCGGCAGGGTCTTGGCGGGGATCGGCCCGAACAGCTTGCGCACTTTTTCGAGCGCTGCCTGCGGATCGACGTCGCCCACGACGACCAGAATCGCATTGTTCGGTACGTACCAGCGGTCGTGAAAACGCTTGAGCATCGCGGCAGTCGTCGCGTCGAACGACGGGCGCGTGCCGAGGGCGTCGTGCGCGTAGGTCGATCCCTCGAAAAGCGCCGCGCGCAGCTTCATGTAAAGCACGTATTGCGGGCTTGACAGATCCTGTGCAACCTCCTGCTCGATGGCGCCGCGCTCCTGCTCCCAATCCTTCTCCGAATCGAGCACGCCCCTCATCCGCAGCGCTTCGATATGCAGCGCCACGTCGAGATCCTGCGCCGGGACCGTGTAGAAATACTGCGTCACCGTCTGCCGCGTCTGCGCGTTGAAATTGCCTCCCATCAGGCTGCCGATGTTGGCAAGCTGGTCCGCCGTGAGACCCGGGCTGCCGCGGAACATCATGTGCTCCTGCGCATGCGCGGTGCCCGGGAAGCCCGGCGGCGTCTCGTCCGCGCCGACCAGATAGTTGATGTTGGTCGAAACCACCGGCGCGAGCGTGTTGCGCACGATGATCACGCGCAGGCCATTGGCGAGCGTCGCGCGCACGACTCCCGGCTCCCCGGCACGGGCGTTCGTTGCGGGCATGCTCGCCCCCAGCGCCGCCAGGACAATCAACAGGAGCACGCTGCCGGCGCGGGTAAAGTCCCTTGCGCGCCGGTCGATAAAATTCTTCATAACTTCGTCCCTTCAACTCATGGAGGCAAGCCCCCGCTTACGCCGGGGGACTCGCCAAGGTTTGCCTCAAGCGATAGTCGGCGTGAACTTTCCGCGCCCTGCGCAGGGGCGGTAAATTCACGATGAAAAAGTACGAGAGTCTGAGCCATCCGAGATGGAACTGCAAATGCCATGCGGTTTCCATGGTGCAACGACGCAAGAAGCCGATATGCGTCGCCATCTCGATGGGGTTTCGCGTTTATGCGCAGAGAAACAAGACACGCCCCTCGCATATGCGCGGAGCCTGGCCTTACTGGTAGCAAATACGCGTCAGTCTGCGGCCGGCAGCTGCCTGCCAGTCGCGTGGGTGTGACAGCCCCCGCCGGCTGAAGTTCCGATCCATGTCAGGGCGGCTCCCGGGGAATCGGGGTCGCCAATGCCGAGATCAGGCAGCCCGGCCTGACGCAATGCGCAATCGGCGCGATCGGAAGGGCGGTCAGGACAGCTCGCGGCCGATTACCCGCTGGAGGCCGGCGCTGTCCAGGATGTGGACGATCTTCTGCTGCACGCTAAGCAGTCCTTCCTCCTGGAATTTGGACAAAGTGCGGCTGACGGTCTCCAGCGACAGCCCGAGGTAGCTGCCTATCTCCTCGCGTGTCATGCGCATATCGAATGCCGACGACGAATAGCCGTTCGCGGCGAAGCGTTGCGACAGGCTGAGCAGGAACGTTGCCAGGCGTTCATCGGCATTCATGCTTCCCAGCAGCAGCATCACCCCGTGCTCGCGCACTATTTCACGGCTCATCGTCTTGCGGAACTGGCGCTGCAGGCTGGGAATTTCGAGTGCCATGCGCTGCAAGCTGGCGAACGGAATGGCGCAAACCTCGCTGTCCTCCAGGGCGATGGCATTGCAGGTGTGCCGGTCCGTCGCGATGCCGTCCAGGCCCAAGACCTCGCCGGTCATCGAAAACCCGGTCACTTGGTCGCGACGACCATCCTGGAGCAAGACTGTGAATTTGAAGAAACCTTTGCGAACGGCATAGACGGACGTAAACCGGTGGTCAGTGCGGTACAGGCTTTGGCCGCGACGCACGTGCGAGCGGTTGAATACCAAGCGCTTGGCGGCCTCCAGCTCGGAGGGGCTCAGACCGCAGCAGGGCAGGCACAATTCGCGCAACATGCAGGTCGAACAGCTGGTCTTCAAATACGCGATATTGCCCGGCTGAGAGGCGGCTGCGGCCCCGCCCGGCGCGCGGCGCCTGGCGGGCATGCTCCGTACACGGGTCCTGCTTGGCATAGTGCCCTCCCATCAGCTCACCACGTAGTCCGGTGCCGCTTGCCTAGGATACAGCTATCCGCGCAACGCCGCTTTGTGTGCTCGGGCCGGAAACAAGCCGACATTTGCCTGTGGAAAATAGCGCGGCGATATCGCCACGAGAAATTACAGCCTTCCGCGACGCGCCTGCTTCAGCACGAAACGTCCGGGATCGAGCGCATCGGCCAAGTCGCCCTCCAGGGGCAGGGGATCGCCTTCGATCAGGCTGGCCAGCAGCTCGCCCGCCAACGCCGCCCAGACCAGACCGCGCGAGGCATAGCCCGAAGCGCAATACAATCCGGAGCATCGAGGCAGATCGCTCAGCGAGACGCTGTGGATTCCGGCTTTGTTTCCGCGCACCGCCTCCACGTCCGGCAGCGCGCCGACCAGCGGCAGGTGGTCCGGCGCGGCGCAGCGAAAGCCCACTGCGCCGTCCAGCGTGGCGGCATCCGCCGTAAGCCCCGCCTGCGGTAGAAGCTGCGCGAGCCGCAGCAGATTGGCCTGGTGGCTGCGCAGCCGCGGCTCGGGATCGTCGTCATCGCGATCGTAGGTGCTTCCCGTTACCACGACGCCGTCGGCGGCCGGCAGCGCGTAGCCCGAACCTGTGAGCACGATACGCGGGGCCTTCAGATTCGCCTCGGGCACATAGCTGACCTGCCCGCGCGTCTGCTGCAGCGGCTGCGCGACCGAAGCAAGCCGCGTCATATCGTTCGAATTCGCGAGCACCAGCACCGGCGCGGCGGCGATGGGCTTGCCGTCCGCGGCCAGCGCCTGCCAGTCACCGCCGCTATGCGCGATGGTCTCGACCCTGACGCCAACATGCATGCGCAGCGCGAGGCCCGCCGCGCGCAGCTGCGCGGCGACGAGGCCAGGGGGGCGCATCCAGCCGGCGCCGGGAAACCACCAGCCGCCGCTGCCCAAGGCGCAGCCTGCAAGCGTTTCGGCTGCGCCGCGTTCGACGAATTGCGCAAAATCGGCCGGAAGACCCTGCGCCGGGATCGCCGCGATCATGCGCTGTTCGCGTTCCGGATCGCCGGCGAGTTGCAGTACGCCGCAGCGTGCCCAGCGCAGCGCCAAGCCCGACTGCTCCAGCGCGAGCCAGCGCCTGAGGGCATAGAGAAAGCCGTTGCGCGCCGCCCGCGACAATATGCAGTCGTCGGGCGAAACGTGCGGATGAAACACGCCCGCGTACTTGACCGGTGCAGGTACCGCCGGCAGGGCGCGGCTTTCGATCAAGTCGACGCTCCATCCGCGCCGCGCCAGGCGCTCGCTGACCGCGGCCCCGGCGATGCCGGCCCCGATCACGATGGCATGCCGGTTCGCGGGCGCGGCTGGCGCCGGTTGCGGCCGGTTCGGCGCATAGCTGCCGCGCAGCATTTCGCGCTTGCGTCCGAAGCCGGGGGATTTTTCGACGGCGAATCCGGCCGCCTCCAGTCCCTGACGCACCAGGGCCGCGCTGGAGTAGGTCGCCACGGTGGTGCCGCAACGGGCGAGCTGCGCCAGGCGCTGCATCAGCCGCGGCGACCACATATCCTGATTGAGCCGGGGCGCGAAGCCGTCCAGATAAATGGCGTCGGCGTGCAGGCGCAGCTTCGGCATCAGTTCGAGGGCATCCCCGAATGCAAGTGTCAGCGCGATGCGCTCGTCCTCGAAATGCAGTCGGTGCATGCCGGCGACCAGCGGCGGCCATGCGTCCTGCAGCTGCCTCGCGAGCGGCGCGAATTCAGGGTAAGGCCGATGCAAGACCGCCAGCGCGGCGCGATCGAAGGGGTGCTTTTCGACCGAGACATAATGCAGGCCTTGCGGGCGCGCTGGATCGTCGCGCCATTGCCGCCAGGTGGCGAGGAAGTTCAGCCCCAGGCCGAATCCGGTCTCGAGTACTGTGAACACGCGCGCCTGCGCCCACCGCCGCGGCAGACCGTTGCCGGCGACAAACACATGCTGCGCCTGGCCCGGGCCCGATTCCGCGCTGTGGTAGACATCGCCGTACCTGGGAGAATACGGCGTTCCTTCGCCGTCAAATCGGAGTTCGGCGGGTTCCAGGCGCATGCGGGCGAGGACCGTTCAGCCCAGCGTGAAATAGAAAGTGGCGCCTTCGCCTGCGCGCGCTTTCGCCCACACCTTGCCGCCGTGGCGGTAAAGTATGCGCTCCACCGTGGCGAGGCCGATGCCCGAGCCGGGAAACTCCGCCTCCGGATGCAGCGACAGCAACGGACCGAACAGTTTCGTGGCGCGGTCCATGTCGAAGCCCGCGCCGTTATCGCGCACGAAATAGACGCTCCGCCCGTCCTGCTCCTCCATGCCGAACTCGATGCGCGCGATATTCCGCCCGGAACTGTATTTCCAGGCATTGCCGATCAGATGCTGCAGCACCACCCTGAGCAAGTCCGGGTCACCCTCGGCCGGCAGGCGCGGCGCGATGATCCACTCGGCCCGGCGTTCGGGCTCCCCCGCCTGCAATTCGCCGGCTACCTCGCGCGCCAGCGCGGACAGGTCGAACTGCTCGGTCCGCATCGCCTGGCGCGTCAGCCGCGACAAATTCAGCAGATCATCGGTCAGCGTCTCCATTTGCCGGGCGCCTGCGCGCACGTGCCTGAGCATTTCCCGGCCCGGTTCATCGATCCGGCTGGCGTACTCCTTTTCAAAATTGCGGCTGAAATCTTCCACCGCCCGCAACTGAGCGCGCAAGTCGTGCGACACCGAGTACGAAAAAGCCTCCAGTTCGGCGTTGGCCAGTTCCAGGTCATGCGTGCGCTCGGCCACGCGCCGTTCCAGTTCCTCGTTCAGGCGGCGCAATTCGTCCTGTTGATGCTTGCTTTCCGTGATGTCCCGCGAAACGCCGATGATGCGATCGTTCTGCTCGTTTCCTTCGGCATCGAAAAAAACGCCTTGTGCCTCGATCCAACGCATCGCACCGTCAGTGCGCGTAATGCGGAACACGGCGTGATAACGCGCCCCTTCCGCGATCGCGCGTTGGCCGGCCTGAATAAATGCGGCACGATCATCCGGATGCACCAGTTCGCGAAAATCAGGATAACCCCCCGCAGGCTCCGGGCCGACGAGCCAGCCGGGATGTTCGCTCCAGGTCAGGACGTCGGGTGTGACATCCCACTCCCAGGCGGCCATCGCGGCAGAATTCAGCGCGAGACGCAGGCGCTGCTCGCCTTCCTTCAACTCGCGCTCGGCCCGCCGGCGCCGGGATTCGCGCTCGAAATAGTCCAGCGCAAAGCTGATATCCGACGCCATTTCCACGAGCAGTTCGCGCGCCGCATCATCGAACGCGTTGCTTTCTCCCGCATACAGGTTGAACACGCCGACAACGGCATTATCCTGGTGCAGCGGCAAGGCAGCCGAAGCGCGCCAGCCGTGGCGCGCGCTTCTTTCATGCCACGGCGCAGTCATCGGGTCGCTCAGGAAATCCTGGCACCACACCGGTCGGTCCTCGCGAGCCGCAACTCCGCTCGGTCCGCGCCCCGACGGGTTCGCCGCATCGATCGAGATCTCGTTGCTCTGCAGATATTCAGGTCCCTCGCCACAGGAGGCGACAGGCTTCACCCGCCGGCTCGCTTGATCCTCTCGTCCG
>DATKUQ010000338.1:0-4523 GCA_035530495.1 Burkholderiales bacterium | reverse complement strand
GACTACCTCGCGACTCTGGCGGACAAATATCCCATCATCAGCATCGAGGACGGGATGGCCGAGGACGACTGGGACGGCTGGAAACTCCTGACCGAGCGCCTGGGCAGAAAAGTCCAGCTGGTCGGCGACGATATCTTCGTGACCAATACCAGCATCCTGCGCGAGGGCATCGCCGAGGGCGTCGCGAATTCCGTCCTGATCAAGGTCAACCAGATCGGCACGCTCACCGAAACGTTCGCGGCGATAGAAATGGCGAAGCGCGCAGGCTACACCGCGGTGATATCCCACCGTTCGGGTGAAACCGAAGACACCATCATCGCCGACATTGCGGTGGGCGCAAATACGCTGCAGATCAAGACCGGGTCGCTCAGCCGTTCGGACCGTATCGCCAAATACAATCAGCTGCTGCGCATCGAGGAAGATCTGGGCGATGCGGTCGGCTACCCTGGCAGGGACGCTTTCTATCAATTGCGTTGATGCGCATCCTATCTATCGTCCTTGCCACGCTGATTGTACTGATTCAGTACCCGCTGTGGCTGGGCAAGGGCGGCTGGCTGCATGTGTGGGAAACCAATCGCCAGGTCACGGCGCAGAATGACGCGAACGCTAAAATGCGCGAGCGCAATGACGCGCTCGAAGCCGAGGTGCGCGATCTGAAGCAGGGCTACAGCGCGATCGAGGAGCGCGCCCGCTACGAATTGGGCATGATCAAGCAGGACGAGATTTTCTTCCAGATCGTGGAGAAACCGCCGGTCGTCGCCCCGGTCGCCCCCGCGCCCGCGCCCAAGCGCTAGCCCTGCCTGGTGCACGCCTCGACTTCTAAGCTTTCGCCCTGGAACCGCGTCAGCGTCTACCTGAGGCTGTGCGCGGTGTCGAACTACATCCGCCGCTTCAAGCGCCCGGAATACATCGCGCACCGGGATTTCACGCCGATCCGCTGCCTGCCCGACGATTGCCTACTCAAGCACTACGAGGTCGAGCTGCCGTGGAACCAGGGCACGCCCGCGGACGCGCTGAAGCCGGCGATCGCGGCCTAGGGCGTCTACGAGCGGTCGATTAGTCCCTTATCAGTCAAGAGTCGACGGAAATGGCAAAGATTTTGATAAATGGCGAGGACGCGTGCGCGGGGGGACCAACGCCCCGAAGGAAGTCCCCTTGGGGGACATGGGGGGATGCATCCCCCCTTGTTCGTGGGATAAGGGCTTTTCCCCCGCCGAAGGCACTTTGCTTGGTTCCGGCTTGTCCGGCTTAGGGAGGGCGAGAGGCGATGAATCTGTTCAGCAAGCTGCAGCAGCGCCAGGCGGAGGGCAGGCCGCTGCGGGTCGGCCTGATCGGCGCGGGTAAGTTCGGCGCGATGTACCTGGCTCAGGTGCCCAGGACCGTGGGCGTGCATCTCGTAGGTATCGCCGACCTGTCACCTGCCAACGCCGCGGTCAATCTCGAGCGCGTAGGCTGGAAACGGGCCCAATACGATGCCTCCTCGCTCGATGACGCGCTGGCCAAGGGAAACACGCACCTTGGCGATGACTGGCAGGCGCTGCTTGCGCATCCGAAGGTCGACATCGTGGTCGAATGCACCGGCAATCCGGTGGCCGCGGTGGAGCATTGCCTGGCCGCGTTTGCCCAGGGCAAGCATGTGGTCAACGTGACCGTAGAGGCCGACGCCCTCTGCGGTCCTCTGCTCGCGCGCAGGGCGCAGGCGGCCGGCGTGGTCTACAGCCTGGCTTACGGCGACCAGCCCGCGCTGATTTGCGATCTGGTCGACTGGGCGCGGACTGCGGGCTTTCCCGTGGTTGCAGCCGGACGCGGCCACAAGTGGCTGCCGCATTTCGCCGAATCCACGCCGGAGACCGTTTGGGGTCATTACGGGCTCACGCCGGAGCAGGCCAAGACCGGGGGGCTCAATCCGAAGATGTTCAATTCCTTCCTCGACGGCTCCAAGCCCTCGATCGAGAGCACCGCAGTGTGCAATGCTGCCGGCCTGGTCGCGCCGCCCGACGGCCTCACTTATCCGCCGGCATCGGTGGACGACATCCCCTTCGTCTGCCGGCCCATTGCGGAGGGCGGCGTGCTGCACCAAAAAGGCCAGGTCGAGGTGATTTCCTCGCTGGAGAAGGACGGACGCGTGATTCCCTACGACATCCGCTTCGGCGTGTTCGTGGTGTTCGAGGGAGAGTCCGAATACATCCGCAATTGCTTCAGGGAGTACATGGTGCGCACCGATCCCAGCGGCCGTTACGCCTGCCTGTACAAGCGCTGGCACCTGATCGGGCTGGAACTTGGCATCTCGGTCGCCTCGGTCGGCCTGCGCGGCGAGCCTACCGGCGCCGCGACCTGCTTCAATGCCGACGTCATCGCCACCGCCAAGCGCGACCTCAAGCCCGGAGAGATGCTCGACGGGGAGGGCGGATACACCGTTTGGGGCAAATTGTTCCAGGCCGGGAAGTCGCTCGCCTACGGCGGTCTGCCTCTGGGCTTGGCGCATCAGGTGAAGCTCGTGCGCGCGGTGAAGAAAGGGCAGTCGCTCACCTGGGGCGACGTGGCGATGGACCAGAGCCTGCCCGCATACAAGCTGCGGCGCGAGATGGAAGCGCTGTTCGCTGACTCGGCACAAGGCGCCGCCGCTTGAGCGTCCGTCGCCGGCAGATTAGTTAAGCGCGCAAGCGCCCCCGCGTCCGGCGCCGCCTCATTCCCCCGGGCCGGGTTCGGGCGCAGGTTTGCCGAATAGCAACATGCTCGGATTCTGTTCCAGTTGCTCGCTGAAGCGGCGCAAGGAGCCGGTCAGCTCGCGCAATTCTGAAACGAGCTGGCGCACTTGCGGCAGGGTCTCGGCAGTGGCCTGCTTCAGGTCGGCGCGGGTGCCGGCGAGCGTGGCGTTCGCGCCGCTAAGGGTCGCGCTCGCGCTCTGGCCCGCGCGGGTGATTTCGCTCGTCATGCGATCGAAACCGTCGGCGCTTTTTTGCAGGCGTTCTACCAGTTGCGGCAGTTCCGCGGAGACGCGCGCGGTGTTGTCCAGGGTGCGCGCCGCGTTGGCGAGGCCGGAATTGATGTCGGCGGAACGCGCTGCCAGCGTTCGCGACACCAGCTGCAAATCGGCCAGGGTTTGCTTGAATTCGCGCCGGTTGTCCTCGTTCAGCAATGCGTTCAGGTTTTCGCTGGTGCGGTTCAGATTGGCCAGCAGCGTGCTTACTGCGCTTTCCAGGCGCAGCATTAGAGATGGCCCGCTGCGGATTACCGGGTAGGGCTCGCCCGGGCGCGCCTGCAGTGTTGGTGAACTGGCGCTGCCTCCAGAGAGCTCGATAAAGGCGATGCCGGTCAGGCCCTGTACTCGAAGCATCGCCACGGTGTTCTGCTTTATCGGTGTGCCGTGCTCTATGTCCAGCGTTAGCTGCACCTGCTCGGCATGCGCCGGCACCAAAGCCATCCTGCGCACGCGGCCGACCTCGACACCGCGGTATCTGACCGGCGCATCGCGGCTCAATCCGGAGACCGATTCGTTCAGGTAGGTCTGATAGGTATCGTAGATTTTGCGATAGGCGCCGCCGCTCGAGAGCCATAGTATGCCGGCAATCAGCGCCGCACCGAGGCCGAGCACGAATACGCCGACTATGGCGAAATTTACTTTTTCTTCCACGCCTGCTCGCGCGCCGCTCTGCCGCGCGGTCCGTAAAAATACTCGCGTATCAAGGGGTCTGCGGAGCCGGAGAGTTCATTCATGGTTCCGGTCCCGAGAACATGCCCGTCGCCCAGCACTGCCACACGGTCCGCCGCGCGCCAGAGCAGGTCGAGGTCGTGCGTGACCATCATGATGGTCAGTCCGAGCGCATCGCGCATCTGGCGTACCAGTTCGTCGATGCCGCTGGCGCTCAATGGATCGAGCCCGGCGGTCGGCTCGTCGAGCAACAGCAGCTCCGGGTCCAGCGCGATGGCGCGCGCCAGCGCCGCGCGCTTGCGCATGCCGCCGGAGAGTTCGCTCGGATACTTGGCGCCTGCGTCCGGCGGCAGCCCGGTAAGGGCGATTTTGAGCGCAGCGATCTCCCTGATCAGGCCCAGCCCGAGCGGCGTGTGCTCACGCAGCACCATGCACACGTTTTCGGCCACGGTGAGCGCGCTGAACAGCGCGCCGCGCTCGAACATCACGCCCCAGCGCCGGCGCAGCGGCAGTGCGTCTTCGTCGCTCAATCCAATCACTTCGCGGCCGAACACCCGTATCGAGCCGGATATCGGTCTCTGCAACACCAGCATCTCGCGCACCAAGGTCGACTTGCCGCAGCCGCTGGCGCCGACCAGCGCGAAAACTTCACCTCTGCGCACCGACAGGTTTACGTTCTCGTGCACCACGGCGCTGCCAAAACGCGTATTCAGGCCGCGGATATCGATCACGAGCTCGTCGGTTTGCGCTGAGGCAGTCGCGCGGCTCATATGTTGAACCAGCTGAAGACGATGGAAAACAGGGCGTCGGTCACGATCACGAGGAAAACGGACTGCACCACGCTGAGCGTGGTCTGCCGGCCGACGCTGTC
>DATKUQ010000337.1:0-4231 GCA_035530495.1 Burkholderiales bacterium | reverse complement strand
CCTGCGGCACTTTCTCGCCGAGCGCCGCCAGTCCGGGCGGATCGTCGCGGGTGTCCGCCACGCGCACGCGGGCACCATGGCGGTCGAGAAAGCGCGCCATCGACAGGCCGGTTTCGCCCAGCCCCAGGACCAAAGCGCTTTTGCCTGCCAGGTTCATCTGAGCTTCAATGTCGACAGTCCGAACAACACCAGCATCATCGTAATGATCCAGAAGCGCACGACGACCTGCGATTCCTTCCAGCCCGACAGTTCGTAGTGATGATGCAGCGGCGCCATGCGGAAAATGCGCTTGCCGCCGCTCCACTTGAAGTACAGCACCTGCACCATCACCGACAGCGTTTCGGCCACGAACACGCCGCCCATGATGAGCAGCACGATTTCCTGGCGCACGATCACGGCGACCGTGCCCAGCGCCGCGCCGATCGCGAGCGCGCCCACGTCGCCCATGAACACCTCGGCCGGGTAAGCGTTGAACCAGAGGAAGCCGAGGCCGGCGCCGGCAAGCGCGCCGCAGAACACGGTCAGTTCGCCCGCTCCCGGGATGTAGGGCAGCAGCAGGTATTTCGAGTACACGACGTTGCCGGCGACGTAGGCAAAAATACCGAGCGCCCCGGCGATCATTACCGCCGGCATGATCGCCAGGCCGTCGAGGCCATCGGTCAGGTTGACCGCATTGCTGGTGCCGACAATGACCAGATAGCTGAGCACGATGAACCCCCACACCCCAAGCGGATACGCGATGTGCTTGAAAAAGGGCAGGATCAGGTCTGCCTTGGGCGGCAAAGTCATCGACAGGCCGCTGCCCACCCAGGCCGTGAACAGGTCCAGGATCTTGGCGCCGCTCGGCGAAGACACGGCAAAAGCCAGGTACACCGCGGCGACCAGCCCGACTACGGACTGCCAAAAAAACTTCTTCCGCGCCGACAGTCCTTTCGGATTGCCCTCCACCACCTTGCGGTAGTCGTCGACCCAGCCGATGGCGCCGAAACCCAAGGTCACCACCAGCACGACCCAGAGGAAGCGGTTGGACAGATCGCCCCAGAGCAGCGAGGTAATGCCGACCGAAACGAGGATCAAGGCCCCGCCCATGGTCGGCGTCCCTGCCTTGGTCAGGTGCGACTTCGGGCCGTCGTCGCGCACCGACTGGCCGATTTTGTAGGCGGTCAGCTTGCGGATCACCAGCGGCCCGGCTATGAACGATATCGTCAGTGCCGTAAGGCAGGCGAACACCGCGCGCAGCGTGATGTAGCCGAATACGTGGAAGGCGCGCACGTCCTTGGCGAAGTACTGGGCGAGCTCGAGCAGCATCAGCCCTCCCCGCCGTTCTGAACGCGCGACCGACCGGCGAGCGCCTGTACCACGCGCTCCATGCGCATGAAGCGCGAGCCCTTGACCAGCACGGTCACGTCCTTGCCAAGCCCGGCTTCAAGCTCGGCCAGCAGGGCGTCGATATCGCCGTAGTGCCGCGCGCCCTCGCCGAATGCCGCCGCGGTGTGGGTGCAGGACGCTCCGATCAGAAACAGCCGGTCGATGCCGCGCGCGCGGGCGTGACGGCCGATTTCGGCGTGGAAAGCTGCGCCGTGCGCGCCGACTTCGCCCATGTCGCCCAGCACCAGGAATTTCTGACCCGCGGCGCGCGCGAGCACATCGATCGCGGCGATGACCGAGTCCGGATTGGCGTTGTAGCTGTCGTCGAGAACGACGGCGCCGTGCCTGCCTACTTTCTTCTGCAAGCGCCCGCGCACCGGACGAAACGCCGCGAGCCCGCGCGCAATCGCAGCGAGGCCGACGCCGGCCGCGGCGGCAGCCGCAGCCGATGCCAGGGCGTTGCGCACGTTGTGCAGTCCGGCCGCCTGCAGGCTTACCGGCGCCTCGCCCTGCGGCAGGCGCAACACGATGTCGCTGCCGAAATCGCGCAGCGCGTAGCGTCCACCCACGGCCGCGGGCCGCTCGATGCCGAAGTCCAGCACCGGCCGCGGCGCGCAAACGCCGCGCCAGTAGCCGGCGTAGCTGTCGTCGGCATTGATCACCGCGACCCCGTCTGCGGGCAGTGCCGAGAACACCGCACCATGTTCGCGCGCCACGTCCTCGACGCTGTGCATGAATTCCTGATGCTCGCGCTGGGCGTTGTTGACCAGCGCCACCGTCGGCCGCACGATGCCGGCGAGGTAGGCCGTTTCCCCGGCGTGGTTCATGCCCAACTCCACCACGGCGCAGCGATGCTGCGCGCGCAGGCCGAGCAGCGTCAGCGGCACGCCGATGTCGTTGTTGAGGTTGCCCGGCGTCGCGTATGCGCTTCCCGGCCCCGCGTGTTCGGTCAGGATGGCGGCAATCATTTCCTTCACCGTGGTCTTGCCGTTCGAACCGGTCACGGCGACCAGCGGCAGGGTAAACTTGCCGCGCCAATAGGCGGCAAGCCTGCCCAGTCCCAGGCGCGTGTCGTCGACGACGAGCAGGGGCAAGGGCGCATCGCCGCCTGCGGCGGGCGCGTCCCGGTCGACCATGGCGGCGACCGCGCCGCGCGTGCGCGCGGCGGCAAGGTAGTCATGGCCGTCGAAGCGCTCGCCGCGCAAGGCCACGAACAGCGCCCCTTGCGCGATCGTGCGCGTATCGCTCGATACCGCGACGAAGCGTGCGTTGGCCCCGCGCGCTTCGCCGCCTGCGCCGCGCGCCGCTTCGCGCATGTCCATCATCGCTTCCATGCGGCGAGCACCTGTGCCGCGACCGCGGCGTCCGAAAAGGGAATGCGCGATCCCGCGATCTCCTGGTAATCCTCGTGGCCCTTGCCGGCGATCAGCACCACATCGCCCGCGGCGGCGGCGTTGATTGCCGCGGTGATTGCTTCGCGCCGGTCGGCGACGACCAGCGGCGCCTGTGCCATTTGCGCCTCGGACAGCACGCCCTCCAGTATGTCGGTGATGATTTCCATCGGCTCCTCGCCGCGCGGGTTGTCGCTGGTGAGCAGCACCTGATCGGCGTTGCGCGCCGCGATCGCCCCCATCAGCGAACGCTTGCCGCGGTCGCGGTCTCCGCCGCAGCCGAAGACGCAAATCAGCCGGCCGCCGGCCGCCTGCGCCAGCGGGCGCACGCTTGCCAGCACCGCTTCCAGCGCATCGGGGCTGTGGGCGTAATCGACCACGGCAAGCGGCTTGCCCGCGCCGCCGAGGCGCTGCATGCGCCCGCGCGGGGAGGTCAACGCGGCAACCGCGGCCACCGCCTGCTCCAGCGCCACGCCCGCACCCAGCAGCACGCCCAGCACCCCGAGCAGGTTGGCCACGTTGAAGCGTCCGAGCAGCGTGCTGCTCACTTCGGCCCGGCCCCACGAGCTCAGCAGGCCGAACGCGAGGCCTTGCTGGCTCAGGCGGATGTTCTCGGCCTCGAGGAAATACTCCAGCCCGGCAGCGCTCGCGACCCCTGCATGCGCGCTGTAGCCAGCGCGTGCCACGCTGCCGCTGCCGAGTTTTTGCGCGATCTGCACGCCCAGCACGTCGTCCATATTGAGCACCGCGCCGGAAAGACCCGGCGCGTCGAACAAGCGCGCCTTCGCCGCGGCGTAGCGCTCCATGTCGCCGTGATAGTCCAGGTGGTCGCGCGATAAATTCGTAAACAGCGCCACATCGAAATGGATGCCGCCGACCCGCCCCTGGTCCAGGCCGACGGAGGAAACCTCCATCACCACGCCCTGCGCGCCTGCCTGGAGAAACTGCGCCAACCGCCGGTGCAGCTCAATCGCGTCCGGCGTAGTGTTGAGTGCCGGCTCGAGCCCTGCGTCCGGCTCAGGTCCGGCCGCCTCCGGGAAGCCGCTGCCCAGGGTGCCGATCACTGCAGTCTTGCGGCCGAGCGCGTTGAGCGCCTGCGCGATCCACTGGCTGCAGGAAGTCTTGCCGTTGGTGCCGGTGACGCCGGCCAGCCACAGCTTTTCCGAAGGGCGGTCATAGACCTCGTGAGCAAGATAACCGGACAGCTCGCGCAGCCCATCCACGGCAATATTGGGCACCTGCCACTGCGGACTCCAGGAAAAGCCGTCGCGTTCCCACAGCACCGCGGCCGCGCCGCGGGCGAGAGCATCCGCAATGTAGCGCCTGCCGTCGGTGCGCGTGCCCGGGTAGGCGACGAACGCCTCGCCCGCGCGCAAGTCGCGGCTGTCGGCGCTAAGGCCGACGATGCTCGCTCCCTGTTGCCGCAACTGGCTGAGTATGTCGATTGCCGTGTTAGTCACGACGTGGCCCGT
>DATKUQ010000336.1:0-16932 GCA_035530495.1 Burkholderiales bacterium | reverse complement strand
GCGCCACCGACGGGCAAAGGCTGCGCCTGCCCGGCAAGGGCGGGAAGGGCGCAGGCGGCGGCCCCGACGGCGACCTGTATCTCAATATCGCGCTGCACCCGCACGCGCTGTATCGCGTCAGCGGCCACGATCTCTATCTGGATCTGCCGCTGACACCTTGGGAAGCCGCGCTCGGTGCCGTGGTGGTAGTGCCTACGCTGGGCGGACCGGTCCATCTCAAGGTGCCGCCGGGCACCCCTGCCGGGCAGAAATTGCGGCTCGCCGGGCGCGGCCTGCCGAAACCGGGCGCGGGGGAGGGCGACTTGTATGCGATCGCCCAGATCGTCGTGCCTACCGTGCTGAGCGAACGCGAGCGCGCCTTGTTCAAGGAATTGGCGGATGGCTCGACCTTCAATCCGCGCGGGCATTTCGAACAGGAGATCGAACATGGAAAACGAGCAAACTGAAGCGGTGTGGCTGGACGATCGTCCGCTGTTTTCGTGTGCCGAGCTCGCGCGCTACTGCGGCCTGTCGGAAGCCGAGCTGCGCGAACTCGTGGAGTACGGCGCGCTCGCGCCGTGCGATACGGGCGCGGCCGAGTGGACTTTCAGCGGCGACATCGCGGTGACGGTGCAGGCCGCGGGACGCTTGCGCGACGACCTGGAGCTGGATGCGCAGACGCTGGCCCTGACGCTCACACTGATCAGTCGCATACGCGAGCTCGAAGCGCAGCTGCGCAGCCTGCGCGCGCAACTGCCGCGATAGCCGCTGTCTGCTAGAGAAAGCATGACGCAGGACGTGGATTGTTCTGCTCTCGTTGCGCCATGCCCGAAGGGCCTGACATTTCCGTCAGTTGCGCGCAATTCGCCCCGCCATTGCCGATATCCGGCGCGCTGACCGCGGAAACACGCCGAGCGCCGTCGCCGCCGCTATAATGGGAGCATTCGCCTTGCGCGACGCTCCCTTGCCGGACGTTCCCTATGTACCTGCACTACTTTGGCCTCGCTGAAGCGCCGTTCTCCATTGCGCCGGACCCGCGCTATCTTTACCTGAGCCAGCGCCACCAGGAGGCGCTGGCGCATCTGCTCTATGGCGTGAGCGGCGATGGCGGGTTCGTGCTGCTCACCGGCGAAGTCGGCGCGGGCAAGACCACGGTGTGCCGCTGCCTGCTGCAGCAGATCCCGGATTCCTGCGATGTCGCCTACATCTTCAATCCCAAGCTGACGGTGGAGGAACTGCTCTCCACCATCTGCGTCGAATTCGGCATCGCCTACCCCGCCGGAAACTCGAGCATCAAGGTGTTCATCGACTGCATCAACGCCTACCTGCTCGACGCGCATGCCAGAGGCCGGCACACGGTGCTGATCATCGACGAGGCGCAGAATCTTTCGGCCGAGGTGCTGGAGCAGATGCGCCTGCTCACCAATCTGGAAACCGACGAGCGCAAGCTGCTGCAGATCATCCTGCTCGGCCAGCCCGAATTGGGGCTGATGCTGGAGCGGCCGGAGCTGCGCCAGCTCAGCCAGCGCGTCGTCGCGCGCTATCACCTGGGTCCGCTGACCCGGAGTGAAGTCACGGCCTATGTGCGCCATCGGCTCGATATCTCCGGCGCGCAACGCCAGCTGTTTCCCGCGACGTTGATGGGGCGCCTTTACCGCTTGAGCGGCGGCGTCCCGCGCGTGATCAACGTGCTGTGCGACCGCGCGCTGCTCGGCACCTACGTGCAGGGCAAGGAGCGGGTCGATCGCAAGACGCTCGCGCAAGCCGCGCGCGAGGTGTTCCACCAGCCGCAGCGCCGCAGCCTGCTGCGCCCTCTGCTGGCAGCGTTGGCACTGGTGCTTTTGGGCGTGCTGGCGATGAAGTGGTATCAACTCGAGCTGGGCGGGGCTGAACCGGCATCTGTGCCCGCAGCGCTGGCCAAGCCCGCTGTCCGGCCGATGGCCACGGTAGCGGCGAACAAGGCTGCAGCGAATAAGCCGAAGCCCGCGGCGTCGCCGGTGGACGCGCTGCAATGGCCGGCGAACCAGCCGCTGGCCGACAGTCAGGCGCTCGCCTATGCGGCTTTGTTCCGCGCCTGGGGCGCGGACTATCAGGGTGGCGATGCGTGCAAGCAGGCCGAAAGCCTGGGTCTGCGCTGCCGCAGCGCCCGCGGCGGGCTGGACGAGCTGCGCGAGCTGGACCGGCCCGCGGTGCTGCTGCTGCACGATGCGCAAGGCCAGGAATTCAGCGCCTTGCTGAACGCGCTCGACGACCGTAGCGCCAGCTTCGTCGTCGGCGGCCAAAGCCGGACAGTGCCGATCGCTGCGCTTGCAGCGCAATGGTCCGGACAGTACACCCTGCTCTGGCGCATGCCAGAGGAGGCGAACGACAATATCCGCCTGGGCGAACATGGCCCGGCTGTAGCGTGGCTAGCCCGGCAACTGGCACTGGCGCAGGGCCGCGCCCCCGAAATCGGCAAGGACCCGCTGTTCGATCAGACGCTGTTGCAGCAGGTGAAACAGTTTCAGCTTGGCGCGGGATTGGTTCCTGACGGCATCGTCGGGCCGCGCACGCTGATACGCCTCGCCGGCGTGGCAGATAAAACGGCGCCGCGGCTCTCAGCCGGTCAAGGGAAGACCGCGCAAGGAAAAACCGGGCAAGGGAAGAAATAGCCATGTCGTACATCCTCGACGCCCTGCGCAAGTCCGATCAGCTGCGGCGCCGCGGCGCCGCGCCCACGCTGCTGCTCGGGCAGACGACGGCAACGGCGCCGAAGCGCCCGGCGCCGATTGCATACGGTTTGCTCGGGCTGGTTCTACTGGTCGCCGGCATCGCGATCGGCTGGATGCATCCGTGGCAGAAACAGCCGCTGGCGAGTGCGTCGCCGGAAAGCGCGGTGAAGACGCCCGGACCAAGCCGGGGCCCTGCGTCGGCGGCGAGGCTGGCGGTGACGCCGGAGTCGCAGGCGCAGAAAACGGCGCCGTCCGTCCCGACTGCTTCCGCGCCCGAGCAAGCGCATGCGGCTACGGGCGTCAAGTCAGCAGCGAAGCGAGCGCCACCCAAGGCGGTAGCCAGGGCGTCAAGGAAGTCTGCGGAGAAGCTGACGGGACACGCTCCCAAGGCCAGTGGCGGCGCGGCACCCGCAACGCTGACACCTTTGATGGCGATGAACGAGCTGCCGCTCGCGATTCAGCAGGAGCTACCGCCGCTGACGATTTCGGTTCATGCCTATTCGGCCAATCCCGCCGAGCGACTGGTCGACATCAACGGCCGGTTGCTGCACGAAGGCGATAAGGTGGCGCCCGGCCTCACGCTGGAAGGAATCACGCCCAACGGCATGATACTCAGCTACAAGGGATATACCTTCCTCCGCGGCGTGCGCTGACTCGGCCATTGCAGCCCGAAACCGGACGCGTGGACAATTTCTCCCTGTGCCCGCGGAAATGACACGCCAAGGCGAATTCTGTCCGACGCCGTCAGTTCAACTGCAGTGAGAAGCGGCCCTGGCCGTGGTCGATGGCGATCATGCGCAGCAGCGGCGAGAGCTGCTCCTGTTGCGGCGGCGGAACGCGCGCGGTGCCCTGGAACACGGGCCTGCGCCCCCTTTCCCAAGAGCCTTGTCCGTCGAGCTGCAGCGGCCCGCGCAGCGTGCGCAACGACGCATGCACCGTGGCGCCGTTGCCTTCGAGGCGCAGCTCATAGTCGCCCAGCGGCGAGACACGCGTGAATGCCGAACCGGCGTCGTGCCATTGCAGCGTGGCGTTACCCTGGATCGCGTCGCGCCCCACGGCAAGCCGGGCGATGTGCAGCTGCATGTCGCCGGTCAGCCCGAGTGCAGCGAGCTTGGGTATCCCCAGGGCCAATGCCGCGGCCGGCAGGGTGACGTCGGCGTCCGCGATCTCGATCCGCGAAAGGGACATCGTCACCGGGAAATGCCGCGGCGCGCGGTCCAGCGTGACCTCGTAGCGCAGTTCCCCGCGCAATAAATAGGCGGGGCGGATGCGCCAGGCGATGCTCTTGGCGATGCCGCTGCTGCGGCTGGAATCTAGAATCTCGATCTGACCCGTCCCCGACCACAGCGTGCCGGTGGCTTCGGCAAGACGCAATGCGCCCCCGCTCGCTTGTGCCAGGCGGGCATCGATCAGGGTTGCGGGCGCCGAGACCAGCAATGCGAGCGCATAGACGGCGAGGCCGGCGCCCAGCAGCTGCCAGCGGTTCACTGCGGTTTGCTGCGGGCGAAGGTGGCGGTTACGCTCACCAGTCCCGGCGTCTTCAGCGCTTCGATCCGGCTCGTCTCAAGCCGTATGCGCTGCGCCTGCAGCGAGGCGACCCATGCGAGCCAGTCGGCGAACGGGACCGAGCCGAATACCACCTCCACATGATCTGCGTCACGCGCGTCGATGCGTGCCACCGCGCTCGCGAGGCCCGAGGCGCCGGCCTGGGCCTGCACCTGCGTGCGCAGATCGGATTGCGGTGCCGGCGCCGCAGGCGCGGCGCGCGCGCGCTCGAGCTCGCGCGCGTCCGCGTCCAGATGCAGCGCCTGCCCACGCAGCACGGACACGGAGGTGCCGAGCTGGGCGCGCGCCCGGTAGGCCGAGATCACCAGGGAAAGGTACAGCATGGCACCCACGATCGCGGCCAGCGCGGCGATGATCACCCGATCCCGCGGAGAGCGTGATTCCCACAGCTTGCGCAGCTGCGCGTTCATGATGCACGCACCGTGATGACTACGTTTCCGCCGCCGGAGCGGGCCGCGCCGGGCGCGGTTGCCGCTCCCCTGTCGACCTGCAACCCGGACTGGCGCAGGCGCGCTACGATGCGGCGCACGCCCGCGTCGTCGACTCCGGCGAGCTCGAGCGTCATGCGCCCGCTCTCGTAGGAGGCGACGTGCAGCGCGCCCGGCGGCGCCTGTTTCAGTGCGGCTGCGACATTCACGATCATCGGCAGGAAGTCGCCGCTGTCGGGCAGGCCGGCGGCATGGCGGGCATCGGCCAGTTTGCGCCGCATCTGCAGCGCCGGGTCTACCACAGCGACCGCATTCGGAAACGCGGCGCGGAAACGCGCTACCATGCCCGTGCGCAAACTGTGCTGCTCGCTGGCCAGATGGGTCCAGTCGCCGACCAGCGCCAGCGCATGCACCGCCAGGGCGACGCCTAGGATCCAGGCCGCCGGACGCAGGCGCGCCAGCGTGTCGGGGGGCAGGCGCCAGCGCGCGCGCTCCTGCGCCAGGCTGACGCCGGCTTCGGGCGGCGCCGTGCGCCAGTCCCAGGATCCCGCAAGACGCAACGCCACGCCGAGCGCGCGCTGCCATGCGTCGATTTGCGGCTGCGTGTCCGGCGCGGTCGTATACACCGCGATCGATGCCGGTGCCGCACCGCGCGATTTCGCCTCGTCGAGCATCAGGCGCAGGGACAGCGGCGGCGAAGACTGGTCGCCGCAATCCGTCGCCGTGCCTTCGAGATCGGAAGTGCGCACGAATCCTTCGTGGCCGTTCCAGGCGAGGCTCCATTCGCCCGCGATCCACGGCAACATCAGGGTTTCACAGTGCACTTCGTAGCCGCTGATGCCGGCGGCGGCGAGCGCATCGTGCCAGGCGTTGAGCCCCTGCTGATCCGCGACCGCGAGCACATCGCTGTCGGCGGCGGCGCCGAGCCAGCTCACCTGGTTGGCATCGGGATCGCCCACGATTTCGTCTTCGACGGCGTAAGCGAGCACGGCGCCGGCGCGGCGCCTGGCCGACTGCGGCAGGCGCGCGCGCGTGATCAGCACTTCGCTTGCTGGAAGCAGCAGCTGCACGCGCTCGGCCCGCTGCGGCAATTGCGCCAGCGGCCCTTCGCCGGTGACTGTTTCGCCCTTACCGCCGACCAGCGCCCATTGGCACCGTTGCGGCGCCTCGCGCAAAGAACAATAGATTCGAAGCAAGCTCATAGCGTAGTCCTGATTAGGGTGTTTATTGTATTGGAGTCCGGGCCCGGCCGTCCTCTGTTTCGCGGCCTTTCACCCGGATTTGTGCCAAAGTACGGTCGGCCAGCCGGAGGCGCCGCGTGCGAGCAGCGCCTTGCCGCGCGCCTGCGCGCCGCCGATGGTCACGCGCAGCGTCGCCATGAAATAATCGCTGCTCACGCTGATGTCGCCCGCGGCCGCCTGCGCGCCCTGCGGAAGCCGGCGGAGGAAATCGCCGGTGCTGCGAAAATAAGCCTGGTCGCGCTGCGCCACCAAAAGCTGGGCGCCGCTGAGGCCGAGACCGTCGACCACAGCCGCAATCACTTCCGCCGGAGCGGTGTTCACATTGACGGGAGTGGATGTGGGCAGCGCCGATACGTATGGGAGCAGGCGCGCGCGCACGTTGTCGTCGAAGCCGCGCACCAGCGAGAGTTCGTCGACGTCGATCAGCGGCTGGTTGGCGGCGAGGTAAGGCGGGTTCAGGTTCAGATAGTAGGCGTCCTCGGCCCCGTCACCCGGCTGCGGCTGCTTGTCCGCGTCGATCCAGTCGGCGAGCGCGTCGGCAAGCTCGGGGGGCAAGCCCAGAATCGCCAGCAGCTTGCTGAAATGCGCGAGTTGCGCCACGTTGACCTTTCCCTGCGTTACCACGTTGTTGAGATTGAACTTGCCTTGCTGATCCTCGATCTTGCCCAGGAGTTCGCCGTTCTCGACCGGCAGCGGGGGCAATTTCAGGGCCCAGGGTTCGCCCAGGTAATCGACGTTGCTCACGCGGCGGTCGTCGGCGAGTATCGCGCGCGCCCAGTCCGCTCCGGCCAGGAGTATCTGGCGCGCCTGGATGTGATCGTTGGTGAGTTCGACCTGGCGCGCCCAGGTGCTTTGCGACACCATGATCGCCGCGGCCGCAATGGCGGCAAGCGCGACCACGCCCATGGCGAGCACGATGGCGACGCCGCGCTGCCGCGTTCTCATGTCTGCAGCGCGTAGATGCGCACGATTTCCTCGTTCGTGTCGAGTACGATGCGCACGCGAACGGCGCGCGGAATCGGCGGGTCGGAGGCCGCGGCGGGCCAGGCGTCGACCCAGACGAGCGCGCTGTTCAGATATTGCAGCTCGAACGACTTCACGCCGGTGAGCACCGGGTAGCGCGCGGGCTGTGTGTCGGGGGGGACGTCCAGTCCCGGCCACAGCCACAATTCGATCTCGTGTTTTTCGTTCAGCTGGTAGCCGACGCGGTGCGGCGTGTCGACGCCGTCGGCCGAGGCGAAGCGGCTGAACACCAGGCTCGCCGCAGTGTTGGTTCCCGCCGGCGTGCCCAGCCATGCCGGCGCCTGGCCGTTGGCGGTGCGCACCGTGCGCGGCGCAGCGAGCTCGACGTCGCGCTCGAAGCGCGCCAGGAACGATGCCACATCGCGCCATTTGGCCGTTTCCTGCTTGACGTGATCGCGTGCGTCGAGCACTGCACCCAGTCCACGGTAGGACATCAGCGCGAGCAGCGACAGCACCAGCAGCGCGACCATGAGCTCGATCAGGGTGAAGCCGCGCGCGGGTTTCATCTGCCCGGCCCCGGCGGTGCATTGACGATGAAACCGGTCAGGTGCGCCAGCGAATGCAATTCCTCGGCAGTCGGGTATACCCACACATCGACGCGGCGGAAGGCCGCGTTCGGCGTGGCGATGACTTCCTCGCGCCAGTGGAAGTCGAGGCCGCCTTCCTGCGTAGTGCCGCGCCGGATTCCCAGCGGCAGCCATTCCGCCAGCGCGCGATGCTCGGCCAGGCGGTTTTCTGCGACCCAGCCCGCGAGCAGGCGCGAGCGCAGTTCCGCCGCATCGTTCGTGCCCTGTCCGGCGGCGCGCAGCGCCGACAGCAGTGCGATCGACACGATCGCCAGTGCGACCAGCACTTCGACCAGCGTGAAACCTTTGCGTCTGGACTTCATTTCAGAGCGAGGGGGCGTCCCCCGAGGGGACTTCCTTTAGGGCTGGTCCTCTTCTGCGCCCTTGGTTTGCACTTGCAGGATTCATTTTGCAAGGTGTTCCTAACGTAGAGCCACTTTGCCATCGGTGTTTCCATCTTCCGGTACCACGCGCACCTGCCCGATCGGAGATCCGGTGACGGCGTAGTGCTCCGTTCCGAGCGTCAGGCCGATTACGAAAGCCAAGGACGAGCCCTCGGGGGCAAACTGCAGGCGTATGCCGCTCTGCGGCCGCATGTTTTCCACGCTGAAGTCGGAAATTTCCATGCCCCGCGGCAGGGTGCGCGCACGCAGCAGTTGGCTGTCGTGGATTTCGGACCAGCCGCCCTTGTCGTCGGCGCGCCAGAAACGGTAGCCCGATTCGTCGGCAGTCCAGGCGATGGATTTCCCGGTGAGTTGCGCTTCGGTGGCGGCAAAGTCCAGCAGCTGCGCCAGGCGATCGGCTTCGAGCTGCAGTTTGGTGCGATCGTCGGGCTGCGTGATGGTGGCGACCAGGCCGACAACCAGGCCCATGATCAACAGCACCACGAGCATTTCGATGAGCGTGAAGCCCCGGCTCGGCTCCGAGATATTCACGCGTTTCATTTTGGCCCGGCTAGAGTCCCCAGGAACCGATGTCAGCGTCGTTGCCCTCGCCGCCTGGGGCGCCGTCTGCGCCGTAGCTGAAAACGTCGATTTCGCCATGCACGCCGGGATTGAGGTACTGGTAGGGATTGCCCCACGGATCTTTGGGCAGCCGCTCGAGATAGCCGCCAGGTTTCCAGTTGGGCGGAATCGGCGAGGTAGTCGGCTTGACTACCAGCGCTTGCAATCCCTGTTCGGTCGTCGGGTAGCGTTGATTGTCGAGCCGGTAGAGCTTGAGCGCCGACATCAGGCTCGCGATGTCCTGTTTCGCGGCAATCACCCGCGCCTCGTCGGGGCGGCTGATGATTTTCGGCACCACCAGGGCGGCGAGAATGCCGAGAATCACCACGACCACCATTATCTCGAGCAAGGTAAAGCCACGTTGCCCGCGCGTCCCGTTCAGCATTGCAAAATCGTCCTTCTCAGTAATCGGTGCGCTCCGTCGCGGAAGCATCATCTTCCATTATAATGCTGCAACAGACGCATCTCTCGGCCTCGAATACACAGGTTTCCATTATATAATGCTTGAACCCAAGAATCCGGCCGATTACCGCGCCCGGCCCGCACTGTTTCAGCGCGCGAACGGCAATTGACGAACAATGCAGGCCCTCCCGTTTGGTCGAATCCATGTTGCGCAAACGGTCCTCGTATCTTCGCTGACGCTGCTCGCGGGCGCCTTGCTCGGCGCGGTGCTCGCCTATTGGACCTGGGTATGGTTCGCGCCGCGTCCCGAACCGCGCCTTGAGGCGAGCGCGGTGCAAAGCGGCAGCGTGGCTTCCGCCAGCGGCCTGTTCGGCAACGTACCGCGTGCCCAGGCGGCAGCCGCACCGACCGGAATCGCGATCAAACTGCTAGGCGTGGTGGCGGCATCGGGCGGCCGGCTCGGCTACGCGGTAGTCCAACTCGGGGGTAAACAAATTCTGGCGGTGCACGAGGGCGAGGATGTCGCCCCCGGCATCCGGCTGGCTGAGGTCGATGCAGATCACGTCATCCTGGAGCGCAACGGGGTGCGCGAAACGCTCGCGTGGCCTCAGAGGCCAGGATCTGCGGCCGCTTCTGCGCAATTCGCCCGGACTACTGCCGCACAAACCGCAGCCGCCGCTGCGGAAGCAGCTGCCGTGCGCATCCAAGAGACCAGGCGTCGGCGCAATGGCAGGCAATAGAACCTTTGATTTTAAAAAAGTATCGCCATCGCATGGTTAGGCATGGCGCTCCCGAGGATCATCTATGAAACATTGCTGGTTACGAACCGGAATTGTGGGGATGGTGGCGCTCGCCTGCGCCGGTCAGGCGTGGTCTGCCAATCCTGAGTCCGCGGAAAGCCCTCCGCCCAAGGCGGCTGCGCCGCATCCGAGCGGTCCCGATATGGTCACGCTCAACTTTGTCAACGCCGACATCGAAGGCGTGGTGAAGGCGGTGGGCGAAATCACCGGAAAGAACTTTGTTCTCGATCCGCGCGTCAAGGGTACGGTCAATATCATCTCGGCCAAGCCCATTTCCAGGTCTATGGTGTACCAGGTGTTTTTGTCGGCCCTGCGGCTGCAGGGCTTTGCTGCGGTCGAGGATCGCGGCATGGTGATGATCGTTCCGGAGATAGAGGCCAAAACCCACCGCAGTCCCACGTTCGGGCCGCAGGAAGCGCAGCACCGCGGCGGGCAGATCGTCGAGACGCAGGTGTTCAGGCTGCAACACGAATCGGCGGCGCAGCTGATGCCGGTATTGCGTCCGCTGATCACCCCCAACAACAGCATCACCGCCTACCCGAGCAACAACTCGCTGGTGGTCACCGATTATGCGAGCAACCTGCAGCGCATCGCAAAAATCATCGATTCGGTCGACCAGCCGGTCGAATCCGGTTCGATCATGATTCCGCTCGAGCATGCTTCCGCGATCGACGTCGCGCAAACCATCAGCCGCCTGCTCGCCGAACCGGCGCAGGCGGCGGACCCGGCCAGTCGTCTCACCGTTGCCGCGGACGCACGCTCCAACAGCGTGCTCGCCACTGCCGGCGATCCGGCGCGGCTGCGGCGGGTGCGTGAGCTGGCGGCGATGCTCGACACGCCTACCAGCGCCGGCGGCAATATTCATGTGATTTATCTGAAGAACGCGGACGCGACCAAGCTGGCGGACGTGTTGCGCTCGATCTATACCGGCGAAACCACGGCAGCGCCGGCGCACGCGACCACGCCGCTGGGCGCGAACGCGCCGGCGCAGGCGGCGGCTTCGGCGCAAGCGGGTTCGTCCAAGTCCGGCATCATCCAGGCCGACCCGGCCACCAATTCGCTCATCATCACTGCGCCGGATGCGGTCTACAACAATCTGCGCGCGACAGTGGAGAAGCTCGATGTGCGCCAGGCGGAGGTCTATGTCCAGGCGCTGATCGCCGAGGTCAGCGCCAACAAAGCCGCCGAACTCGGCGTCCAGTGGCAGGACCTGTCGGCGGCCGGCAAGAGTACGGCGCAGGTGATCGGCGGCACCAATTTCGGCACCTCGGGGCAGAACATCCTCTCGATTTCGCAGAATCCGGCCGGGGCGGCCCAAGGTCTGAATCTTGGCGTGATGAAGGGCACGGTCACGATCGGCGGCGTGCAGGTACTCAACATGGGGCTGCTGGTGCGCGCGCTCGAGACCGACGCGAATGCGAATATCCTGTCGACGCCGACGCTGCTCACCCTCGATAACGAAGAAGCGAAAATCGTGATCGGACAGAACGTCCCGTTCATAACCGGTTCGTATGCGGTTTCGGCTGCGGCCACCACGCCGACACCTTTTCAGACCATAGAGCGCAAAGACGTAGGCATCACGCTGAAGATCAAGCCGCAGATCTCCGAGGGCGACACGGTGCGGCTGCAGATCTCGCAGGAGGTGTCCAGCGTCGATAACAGCACCAATCCCGCGGGCATCATCACCAACAAGCGCTCGGTCGATTCGACGGTGCTGGTCAACGACGGCCAGATCGTGGTGATCGGCGGCCTGATCCAGGACACGGTCAGCGATGCCGTGAACAAGGTGCCGGGGCTGGGAGATCTACCCTTGATCGGCAGCCTGTTCCGCTATACCACACGCTCGCGCAACAAGACGAACCTCATGATCTTTCTGCGTCCGACGGTGCTGCGCACCGCCGCGCGCGCCGACTCGATTACCGACGACCGCTACAGGTACATCATGGGCGAGCAGCTCAAGTCCAAACAATCGGGAACAGATATCAGAGATTTCGGATCGCCCACGCTGCCGCCGCTCCCGAGTTCCCCGCCGGCAGCTCCGGCCAAGCCCGCCGCGGCGAAATGACCAGACCGGTCGTACCCTACGCCTTCGCCAAGGCCAATGGCGTCGTCGTCACCGGCGTGGGTGATGGCCTGGCGCAGGTGGTGGTGCGCAACGGCTCCAACGCTGGAGCGCTTGCCGAAGTGCGCCGCGCGCTGGGCATGCCCTTGCAGGCGCAGCGCATCGGCGCCGACGAGTTCGACGAACTCATCTCCAGCCTCTACAACGCCGCCGACGCCGGCGCAGCGGCCCTTGCGGACGACTTGGCGCAGGACTTCGACCTGTCGCGGCTGTTGCAGGACATCCCCAGGGTCGAGGATCTTCTCGAAAGCCAGAACGATGCGCCGCTGATCCGTCTGATCAATGCGCTGTTCACGCAGGCGCTGCGCGACGGCGCCTCCGACATCCACATCGAGCCGTTCGAAACGCGTTCGGTGGTGCGGCTCCGGATCGACGGCACGCTGCGCGACCTGATCGAGCCGGCGCGCGCGCTGCACGGGGCGATCGTCTCGCGCATCAAGATCATGGCGCAACTGGACATCGCCGAGAAACGCCTGCCGCAGGACGGGCGCATCACGCTGCGGGTGGCGGGCAAGCCGATCGACGTCAGGGTGTCGACGATTCCGACCGGGCACGGCGAGCGCGTGGTGCTGCGCCTGCTGGACAAGCAGGCCGGAAGGCTAGATCTGTCGAAGCTGGGGATGGACGACGCGACGCTCGCGTACATGGACAAGCTCATCCGCGAGCCGCACGGCATCGTCCTCGTGACCGGCCCGACCGGATCGGGCAAGACCACCACCCTGTACGCTTCGCTCTCGCGCTTGGATCCTAAGGCGCTCAACATCATGACGGTGGAGGATCCGATCGAGTACGACCTCGACGGCATCAGCCAGACGCAGATCAACACCCGCATCGAAATGAGCTTTGCGCGCGCCTTGCGCACCATTTTGCGCCAGGACCCCGATGTCGTCATGATCGGCGAGATCCGCGACCTGGAGACGGCGCAGATCGCGGTGCAGGCCAGCCTCACCGGCCATCTGGTGTTCGCCACGCTGCATACCAACGATGCGGTGAGCGCCGTCACCCGTCTCGTCGACATGGGCGTGGAACCGTTCCTGCTCGCCACCAGTCTGATCGGCGTGGTGGCGCAGCGGCTGGTGCGCCGGCTGTGCGTGGAATGCCGCAAGCCGTTTACCACTGACGGGGCGCAACTGAAGGCGCTCGGCTTCGCGCCGATGGCCGGAACGTTCTATACCGCGCAAGGCTGTCCCGCCTGCAACCATTCCGGTTACCGCGGCCGCACCGGCATCTACGAATTGCTGATGGTGGACGACGCACTGCGCCGGCTGATCCACGACCGCGCGTCGGAGCAGGTGTTGCGCGACCACGCCCTTGCGCACGGCATGCGATCCCTGAGGGACGACGGCATGCGCTGGGCCGCCCAGGGCGCGATCAGCCTCGAAGAGGTCGTGCGCGTGACGCGCGAATAATGGAAGCATTTCACTACGAAGCGCTGGATGCGGCGGGGCGCGCGGTATCGGGCGTGGTGCAGGCCGATACGCCGCGCCAGGCGCGGGCCCAGTTGCGCGCGCAGGGACTGCTGCCTTCTGCCATCGAACTGGTGCGCGCGCGCGAGCGTGCGCGCCAGCCTTGGGCGCGCGGTCTGTCTTCGGACGAACTGAGCCTGGTAACCCGGCAGATGGCGACTTTGCTCGCATCCGGGCTGACCATGGAGCAGGCCTTGAGCGCGCTGATCGAAGAGGCCTCGGCGCCGCTGACGCGGGAAGTGCTGGGCGGGGTCAAAACCGAAGTCACCGCCGGGCTGTCGCTGGCCGGCGCGCTGGCCAGCTACGACAAGAGCTTTCCCGATTTCTACCGCGCGCTGGTGCACGGCGGCGAGGAATCGGGCGCGCTCCCGACCGTATTGCAGCATCTTGCCGATTATCTGGACGCGCGCCAGGCACTGAAGCAGAAGACCAACCTCGCGCTGCTCTACCCTATTCTGGTTACGGTGGTCGCGGTCAGCATCGTCACCGGCCTGCTGGTGTTCGTCGTGCCGCAGATCGTGCAGGTGTTCCAGCAGTCACGGCAAAGCCTGCCGCTGCTCACGCGCGCGCTCATCGTGCTGTCCGATTTTCTGCGCGCGGCCTGGCCCTATCTTGCGGTCGCCCTTGTCGGCGCGGTGGCGGGGCTGCGCGTCGCGCTGCGCCGCGACGCGACCCGGCGCGGCCTGCACGCCCTGTTCCTGCGCACGCCCTGGCTCGGCCAGTTGATTCGCGGCGTCAACACGTCGCGCTTCGCCAGCACGCTTGCCATCCTGGTCGGTGGCGGCGTACCGCTGCTATCCGCGCTCAATTCGGGCGCGCGCGTGATGACCAATCTGGTGATGCGCGAGGCCATTGAAGGCGCGATCGAGCGCGTGCGCGAAGGCGAGAGCCTGGCGCGTGCGCTCGGCACGACGCGCGTGTTTCCGCCGCTGATGGTGCATCTGGTCGCGAGCGGCGAGTTGAGCGGCAAGCTGGAGCAGATGCTGCAGCGCGCCGCCCAACTCGAAACGCAGGCGCTGGAGCGGCGCCTGGCGGTGTTCCTGACGCTGCTCGAGCCGGTAATGATTCTGATAATGGGCGGCGTGGTGCTGATGATCGTGCTCGCCATCCTGCTGCCGATCATCGAGATCAACCAGCTGGTGCACTAAGCGCCGCGAAATCCGCGGGAACCTGGGGTTTCCTTCAGCCGAGCACGCGCGCCAGCCAGGCGCCGATGTCGGCGATCTCCTGCGGGCACACCGCGTGCTGCATCGGGTACTCGTGCCATTCGAGCGCATAGCCTTGCTGCAGCAACAGCTCGCTCGAGGCCCGGGCGCGAGCGAACGGGATCATCGGGTCGGCGGTGCCGTGCGCCATGAAAACCTGCAGCTCGCGATTGGCGGGGTTCGCTTCGGCCGCCAGCTTGTCGGCGAGCGGCACGTAGGTCGAAAGCGCCATGACCCCGGCCAGGCGCTCGCTCTGGCGCAGGCCGGTATGCAGCGCGATCGCGCCTCCCTGGGAGAAGCCGGCGAGCACCATGCGGTTCGCCGCGATGCCGCGGGATTTTTCGCGCGCGAGCAAGGTTTCCACGCTTTTCTGCGAGGCGCGCACGCCCGCCTCGTCTTCGCGCCGCAGGGCGGCATCGCTGATGTCGTACCAGGCGCGCATCACATAACCGCCGTTGATGCTCACCGGCATCATCGGCGCATGCGGAAAAATGTAACGCACGGCGACAGGCAGTTCGATTTCGTCGGCCAGCGGCGCGAAGTCCTTGCCGTCCGCGCCCAGGCCGTGCATCCAGATGATGCTGGCTGCCGGGTTCGGCGCCGTCTCTATTTCTATGGTTTCCAGCGGCTTTTCGTTCAAGGCGCGCTATCCTTTTTCGGGCGGATCGCGGATTTCGGGCGGAAGGCCTTGATCACGCTCTCGTTGGTTTCGATGTACGGTCCGCCGATGAGGTCGATGCAGTAGGGCACCGCCGCGAATATGCCCGCCACGATTTGCCTGCCGTCCTTGTCCTTGAGGCCTTCGAGCGTTTCCCTGATCGACTTGGGCTGTCCGGGCAGATTGATGATCAGGCTGCCGCCTGCGGGACCGCCGGGCTCGCGGCGGTAGCGGATCACCGCCACCTGGCGCGACAGGATCGCCGTAGGCACGAATTCCAGGCTGATCCTGCGCATCTGTTCGCCGAAACCGGGCATGAGCTTATGCGCGATCGCAAGCGTGGCCTCGGGTGTGACGTCGCGCTCGGCCGGGCCGGTGCCGCCGGTGGTGAGCACCAAGTGACAGCCGGCTTCGTCGACCAGCTCGGCCAGGGTCTTCTCGATCACTGCTTGCTCGTCCGGAATCAGGCGCGTGTGCACGCGCCAAGCCGGGCCGGCGATGGCCCTGCCGAACCAGTCCTCCAATGCCGGTATGCCCTCGTCCTTGTACACACCGGCCGAGGCGCGGTCGCTGATCGAAACAAGGCCTATCAACAGTTCGTCTGCGTTGTTTTGCATACTTATCGTCCGGCGGTTTCGCTTTGCGCGTCCGCCGCGGTCTCCTTGTCTATGGTTTCGCGCAGGGCCCGGAACAGCTCGCGGTAACTCTTGGGTGGTAGCGCCGCGCTTTGCTCGCGCCGCGCATTGCGGACCAGGGTGCGCAGCTTCTGGCTGTCCGCTCCGGGGTGTTCGTCGAGAAAGCGCTGCAGCGCCGGATCGGCCGCGAGCAACTCGTCGCGCCAGCGCTCGATCGCGTGCAATTGCGCCGTGTGCTCGCGTCCCTGGCCGCGCCATTGCTCCAGCCGCTCGCGTATCGGCGCGGCGTCGATGTCGCGCATCAGGCGGCCGATGTATTGCATCTGCCGCCGTTTCGCCTCGCGTCTGTTGAGCCGCTTCGCTTCCAGCACGGCGTCGAGCAAGGCCTCGGGCAGTTGCATGCTCGCTATCTGCTGCTCGTTCAACTCGACCAGTTGTGCGCCGAGTTCCTGCAAGGCGGTCATGTCCCGCTTCTTGCTGGACTTGCTGGGCGGTTCGTTCTGGTCGCGGTCCTTGTCTGGTGCTTCTTGCATGGGGCCAGGTGCGGTAGGTTCGACCTGCTATGATAATGGTTTTTGCAACCCGCTCCCAATCCAGATGGACATAAATAAATGACGACCGCGCGCTTTACGTATCCGCTCGACACTCTCAGGCAAATCGCCCTGGATCTGCTGCGCCAAGCCGCCGCACAGGGCGCAAGCGCCTGCGAAGCCGACGTGTCCGAGGGCTACGGCCAGACCGCGGTGGTGCGCAAGGGCGAAGTCGAGAACATCGAATACAACCGCGATAAAAGCATAGGCGTCACCGCCTATCTGGGTCAGCGCAAGGGCTTCGCCAGCACTTCGGATTTTTCGCCCAAGGCGCTCACCGATACAGTCGCAGCGGCGGTCAGCATCGCGCGCTTCACTGCGAGCGACGACTGCGCCGGCCTGGCCGAGCCCGAACTGATGGCGCGCGAGATCCACGACCTCGACCTGTTTCATCCCTGGGACCTGTCCATCGATGAAGCAATCGAGCGCGCGCGCGCCTGCGAGGCCGCGGCCTTCGCCCTGGATCCGCGCATCGTCAACTCGGAAGGGGCGGGCGTGTCGACCCAGCAGCACCAGTTCGTGTTGGCCAACTCCAA
>DATKUQ010000335.1:0-2038 GCA_035530495.1 Burkholderiales bacterium | reverse complement strand
CGCGCTGGCCCTGGCCGAGGCACTTCTGGCCCTGGCCTTTTTCGTCAGCGCCGTCTTCTACGCGCGCCTCACGCGCCTGACCCAGCCGCGCACTGCATAAATCTACAGCTGCGGATTGATGCGCTCGACCTTGCTGTGCAGCTTGTTGAGCGCAGAAAGATATGCCTTGGCCGAGGCCACGACAATGTCGGTGTCGGCACCGACGCCGTTGACGATGCGCCCGGCCTTTTGCAGCCGTACCGTGACCTCCCCCTGCGACTCGGTTCCCTGCGTGACCGCGTTGACCGAGTACAGCATGAGTTCGGCGCCGCTGTTGGCGACGCTTTCGATCGCCTTGAAGGTCGCGTCCACCGGACCATCGCCCTTGGACTCCGCACGGCGCTCAATTTCGCCTTCGGCCAGGACCACGCTCGCATGGGGGCGCTCGCCAGTGCCGCTCGCTTGGTTCATGTCGACCAGCTTCCAGTGCTCGCTCTGCGCCGCAACCGCCTCGCCCGACAGAAGGGCATGGATGTCCTCGTCGAATATTTCATGCTTCTTGTCTGCCAGATCCTTGAAGCGGGCGAAGGCGGCGTTGATCGCCTGGTCCGAGTCGAGCGCTATGCCCAATTCCTTCAACCGCGCCTTGAACGCGGTGCGGCCGGAGTGCTTGCCCAGCACCAGCTTGTTCGCATTCCAGCCCACATCCTCTGCGCGCATGATTTCGTAGGTTTCGCGGCTTTTCAGCACGCCGTCCTGATGGATCCCCGCCTCGTGCGCAAACGCATTGGCGCCGACGATCGCCTTGTTCGGCTGCACCGGGAAACCGGTGATGCCGGACACGAGCTTGGACGCAGGCACGATCTGCGTTGCATCGATACGCGTTTCGCAGGGGAAAAAGTCCCGGCGCGTGCGCACGGCCATGACGACCTCCTCCAGCGAACTATTGCCGGCGCGCTCGCCCAGCCCGTTGATGGTGCACTCCACCTGACGCGCGCCGTTCATCACCGCAGCGAGCGAATTGGCGACCGCCAGACCGAGATCGTTGTGGCAGTGCACCGACCAGATCGCCTTGTCGGAATTGGGAATGCGCTCGCGCAGGGTGCGGATCAAGGCGCCGAACTGCTCCGGCAGCGTATAGCCCACCGTATCCGGAATATTCACCGTCCTCGCCCCCTCCTTGATCACCGCCTCAAGTATGCGGCACAGGAAGTCGACTTCCGATCGGCCCGCGTCCTCCGGCGAGAACTCGACGTCGTCGGTGAACTTGCGCGCAAAGCGCACGGCATTGACCGCGTCGGTCAATACTTGCTCCGGCGTCATGCGCAGCTTCTTCGCCATGTGTATGGGCGATGTCGCAATGAAGGTGTGGATGCGGCCGGACTTGGCCGGCTTGATCGCTTCCGCGGCTCGGGCGATATCCTTGTCGTTGGACCGCGATAGCCCGCACACGGTGCTGTCCTTGATGATTTCCGCCACCGCACGCACCGCCTCGAAGTCACCGTTCGAGGCCGCCGGAAAACCCGCCTCGATCACATCCACGCGCATTTTCTCCAGCAGCCGGGCGATGCGCAGCTTCTCCTCCTTGGTCATGGATGCGCCCGGGCTCTGCTCGCCGTCGCGCATGGTGGTATCGAATATGATGAGATGGTCTGCCATATTGGTCTCCGTGTTGCCTCCGTTACCCGTTCAGGCGGTTGCGACTCGCGGCGCGTGCTCGGTTATCGACAGCAGCCCCTGCCGCTCCGCCCGATTGACCGCCGAGAGCATCGCCAAAAGCGTCGCGGTTACTATATTGCCATGCATTCCGACGCCATAGACGCTGTGATCGCGCCCGACCCGGACCTGCACGTATGCAGCCGCGGTCGCGTCCTCGCCGCTGCCGACGGCGTGCTCATGGTAATTCATCACATGAATGTCGAGACCACAGTGCTCGCGCAGCGCGTGCACGAACGCATCCACCGGACCGTTGCCTCGGCCCGCAATGGTAATTTCGCGTCCGTTCAGATCGAGCCGTGCGCTCACGCGCTCGATCTCCGCATGGCCCGCCTCATGCGTG
>DATKUQ010000334.1:0-5768 GCA_035530495.1 Burkholderiales bacterium | reverse complement strand
GCTCCAACACCTGGTCGCACACCTCACGTTCGCTCACCGCGCGATTGAGCCCCTCGGCGACATGGTAGAGGCCGGTCAGCGTGCTGTTCGAGTCGGCCAGTTCGCGCTGACGCGCCTTGAGTTCCTCGCTGATGTGGACGGCTTCCTCGTAGACCGAGATCAGCAGGTCCACGATCTGCTGCCGTTCGGCGGTGATGAAATGCGTTTGTCCGCCGAGATAGATTTCCACCCCCATCTGCATCTTCTGGTTCTTGCGCAGTTCGTTGTTCATCAGCAGGTAGTCGACCCGCGCAAGTAGGTAGCGCTCCTCGTACGGCTTGCGGATGAAGTTGTCGGCGCCGCACTCCAGCCCCTTCATGATGTCTCCCACGTCGGACAGCGTGGTGAGCAGGATTACCGGCACGTCCTTGAGCTGGTCGTCGCGCTTGATTTCCCCGCACAGCGCGAAGCCGTCCATTTCCGGCATCATGACATCGCTCACGATCAGCGCCGGCTTGCGCCGCCGCGCCGCCGCCAGGGCCTGCCTGCCGTCGGGTGCGGTCACCACCGTGTAGCCGTGCTCCTCGAGCAGGTACCGCAACTTTTCCGCCTGGGTCGGACTGTCCTCGGCGATGAGAATCTCAACGCTGCTGTTCTTGTTCTTTCTGGATTTCATGGGTCACGCTCCTTCTTTCCCCGGTGGTTCGCCAGATTCGTCAGCATCGCGGCAATCTTGTCCGGGGGAAGGACAAACGTTGCCGCATCGAGCCTGATCGCCTCGCCCGGCATGCCGTGCACGACCGAACTGTCCTTGTCCTGGGCGAAGGTGACCGCACCCTTTTCCCTCAATAGCCGCAGTTCCTCGGCGCCGTCGCGCCCCATGCCGGTGAGCAGGCCGGCGACGGCATCGCCACCGTACACCTCGGCGACCGAACGGAACAGACAGGACACCGACGGACGCAGCCCGTTCTCGGGCGGGTCACCGGTCAGGACGATCCTGCCGCGGTGGTCCACCTTCATCTGCAACTCGTCGGCTGCCACGTAGACGTGACCGGGAAGAACAGGCTCGCCGTGGGTGGCGACATGCACCGACAGGCTGGTCGACTGTGCCAGCCACTCGACGAATCCCCGGATAAAGCCGGTCGCCATATGCTGGACGATCAACAACGGCGCCGGAAACGCCTTCGGCAATCCCGCGAGTATGGTATGGAGTGCCGGCGGGCCGCCGGTCGAAGCGCCGATGGCGACGATCCGCACCTGCGCCGGTGCGCGCGCAAGCCCCATCTTCACCAGCGGCGGGGCCGGCGCATCGCGCCGCACGCGGGGCCAGCGCCGCACCACCTTGACTTCCGACATCAGTTTCACCGTCTGCACCAGTTCCCGCGCCGTGGCTTCATGGTCGGCATGACCGATACCTGCCGGCCGAGGCAGCATGGCCAGCGCGCCGGCCTCCATCGCTGCGAACGTCGTCATCATCTCCCCGGGGTCGTGGCTCCCGCTGACGATGACGATCGGTCTCGGGTCCGTTTCCATGATCCGGCGCGTGGCCTCCAGGCCATCCATTTTCGGCATGTGGATATCCATCGTGATCACGTCCGGCCGATAGCGGCGTGCGGCGTCGAGCGCCTCCTCGCCGTCGCGCGCCGTGCCGACCACCCGGATACCGGGGTCCGAGCCGAGAACGTGAACGAGGAACTCGCGCACCACGGGCGAATCCTCCACCACCAGGACGTTGATCAAAGGCGTTGCCTCATGGTGCTCTTTTCCGGAGCCGATGCATGACGCAAGCTGGTGCCCGCGCTCATCCATGGGACACCGGCACATGGCGGCTTATCCGGTTTCTGCCACTCCGCTTGGCGGCGTACAGTGCCGTATCGGCAGCCGCGACCAGCGTATCCACGCCTTCTCCCTGCAGCGGCCAGGACGCCACCCCGATGCTGACGGTGATGCGCAGCGGCGCGCCGGCCTCGACATCGAACGGCTGCGCCTCCACGCTGGCTCGCAGGCGCTCGGCAATAAGGGCGGCGGCCTCAAGGTCGGTCTCCGGCAGGATGACCGTGAACTCCTCGCCGCCGTAGCGGCACACGCGGTCGATGGCGCGCGCCTCGCGGCCCAGCAGCTCGCTCAGCCCCTTGAGCACGGCATCGCCCGCCTGGTGTCCGTGCGTGTCGTTGACGCGCTTGAAGTGGTCGATGTCGAGCAGCAGCAGCGAGAGCGGGCGGTTGAAGCGCTGCGCGCGCGCGAGCTCGTCCCCGAGCAGCACGTAGAAGGTGTGGTGGTTGTAGAGGGCGGTGAGGCCGTCGTGGGTCGCGAGTTCTCGCAATGCCGCCTCATTCTTTTCGAGTTTCTCCGCCATGGTGTTGAAGGCGAGCGCGAGCTGTCCGAGCTCGTCCGTCCCGTCCAGTACCGCGCGCGCGGACAGGTCGCCCGCCGCGAGCAGGGCAGTGGCCTTGTCGATCGCGCCGAGTCCCGCCAGCAGAGGACGTGCCAGCGTCGCGCCGGCGAACAGGGATACCATGGCGGCCAGCACGAAGGCAGCGTAGGTCGTCCACAGGGCTCTGGTGCGGGCGGTGCCGGCGCGAGTGCGGCTCTGGTCGATCACCCGGGGGAGATCGTGCGCCTCGTCGAGTGCGGATACGGCCCGGTCGATATGGGCGTCGAAGCGCTTCATGCCGCGCGCCGCGGCCGCGTTGGCCACCGGGTCCGGCAACCGCAGCAGCTGTTCGCCCAAGGGCAGCGCCTGTGTCCATTCCGTGCGCGCGAACTCGATCGACGCGCGCTCCTGCGCCATCAGGAACCGCTCGGGCGGAGTCGCGTCGAAAGCCCGCTCCACCTTTTGGCGCAGTTGCGCGAACTGACGGCGCTCACCCGGATCGCCGTTGATCAGGTAGTCGTTGACCGGCATGGCGGCCTGGAGCAACGCCATCTGCAGATGCACCACGGGTACCGTCTCTTCGGTGAGCTCGTACACGATGTCATCGAGCGGCTTGATCAGCCGCGGCAGCAGGTAGAACTGGCCCACGGCCGCGGCCACCAGAAACGGCAGCAGCACGGCACCGAGGCTCAGGGCGAAGCGGGTGCGCAGGAATAGCTGAAACCTGGGGTCTGAGATTCGTAATTTCATAACAGTCTCCGGATCACCTCCAGCAGGTTGCTCTGGTCGAAGCTGCTTTTCACGATATAGGCGTTGGCGCCGACGTCGATGCCGCGCTCGCGGTGCTCGCGCGATTCCAGCGCCGTGACCAGCACCACCGGCAGATCGGCGAGCTGCTTGTCGGCACGCAGCTTGGCGGTGAGGTCGAAACCGTCCATGCGCGGCATTTCCACGTCGGAGACGACCAGATCGAATGTCCCGGTCTTCAGCGTGGTGTAGCCGTCGGCGCCATCCACGGCCGTGGTGACGCGATAACCCGCCGACTCCAGGATGTTCTTCAGCAGCGAGCGCGAGGTGATCGAGTCCTCCACCACCAGGATGGATTGCCTTTCGGTCGCTCCGGGTTTCCCGGCCGACAACGGGGGTGCTGGCACGAGCGGCGCCGCGGCGCGCTTCACGGCCGATTTCAGCAGATCGGGAACGTTCAACACCGGCACCACCTGGCCGGTACCCAGCACGCTCGCGCCGGCGACGTTGCGCACGCGCGCCAGTTGCCGGCCGAGCGGCTTGACCAGCACCTCCTGCTCACCGAGGATCTCCTCCACACAAAACGCGACGCGCGCGGGACCCGGACCGAGCACCACCAGCGGCAGGTTGCCCGCCGATCGGGCCGCCGCGTCCGCGCGCGGCAACTCCAGCACGTCGCTGAGCCACGCCAGCGAAATCGCCTGGCCGTCGAGCGGAATCGTTTCGCGGTTTTCCACCGTCTGGATGTCTTTGTCGGCCACCCGCGCCACCCGCTCGACGCTGGCCGCGGGAATGACGAAAAGCTGCCCGCCGGCGCGAACGAGGATGCCGCGGAAATTGGCCAGGGTCAGCGGCAGGACGATCCGGAAGGCCGTGCCGGCATCGGGCTGCGACTCGATCGCGATGCTGCCGCCCAGTCGTTCGACTTTTTCGCGCACGATCGCCAGCCCGAGTCCGCGCCCGGAGACATCCGTGATGATGGGGCTGGTGGTGACACCGGACTGGAAAATGAGCGCCAGTGTCTCCGCTTCGCCGAGTCGCTCCGCGTCCTCGGCGGAAACGACGCCGAGCTTGCCGGCCGCTGCCTTCACCCGGGCGGCATCGATGCCGGCGCCGTTGTCCGTCACGAGGATCTCGACCTTGCCGCTGTCTTGCTGCGAGATCGCCAGGGTGATCGTTCCGTGCGGCGACTTGCCCCCGGCTTCGCGCACCGCCGGTTTCTCGATGCCGTGATCGATGCCGTTGCGCAGCAGATGGATGAGCGGGTCTTTCATCGCCTCCAGGATGCGCCGATCGATTTCGATCTCGCCGCCTCGAATCTCCAGTTCCACGTGCTTGCCCTGCTCGCGGGCCAGTTCGCGGGCGAAGCGCGGGAAAATCTCCAGCAGCGACGCGAACGGCAGCAACTGCATCTCCTTCACGTCGTGCAGCAGGCTGTCGGTCATGCCGGCCAGCATGCGTTGATCGTGCTCGGCGGATCGGTTCAGCTGCGCCAGCCGATCCTCCAGCATCTTCATGTGCAGCTGCTCGGCATCCAGGTACTCGAGCAGCCTGGGAAGCTCTTGCCTTCCGCGCATCGAGCCGTTGGCCTTGCCACCGCGCCCGCCGGCGGGGGTATCGAAAAGAACCTCCTGCGGCGCAGGCAGCAGCGAGCGCTCGATCAGCCGCAACGCCGGTTGCATGCGCAGGCGCTGTTTTTTCCAGACTGCCAGTGTCGCGGCGGTTTCGCGCAGCTCGCGGGCACGTTGCCCCGCCGCCAGGCGCGGCGCCAGCAGTTCCTCGACCTGGCGCATCACCGCGTCGAGTTTCGCGGTGGAAACCCTGACCGTCTCGGCTGCCAGGACGGGTGCAACGGGCGGCATGAGCGTGACGGTGCTCGCGGCAGGCTCGGCCGGCGCTTCGGGATCGGGCGGCGTCCCTTTCAATGCGTCGTCGAGCCGTCGGATCAGTGCCGCCATCGGCGGTTGGCGCGCCCCGGATGCTTCGGTGTCCGCGGAAAGCAAGCCACCGAGGGCATCGACGGTCTGGTGCAGAAGATCGCACAGCGGCGGTGAAACATCGAGCCTCCGATCCTTCAACGCGGCGAACACGCTTTCCAGCGACTGGCAGACCGACTCGATCGAGGCGAGGTTCACGGCCCGGGCGGCACCCTTGAGGCTGTGCGCATCGCGGAATATCGTTTCGACGATTTCCGCCTGTTGTTCTCCCGGCGGCGTTTTCTCCAGCACCAGCAGCCCCGCCGACATCGCCTTGAGATGTTCGTCCGCCTCGACCCGGAAGGTCACCAGGAGTTTTTTCAGCAGCTCGTCGTTCTTCTTGGCCATGGCCTTGTTCCGTCCTCCGGGTCAGGTCGGCTTGTTCCCGATCAGGTCGCTCAGCCGCTGGCCCAGCTCGTGCAGACTCTGCGCCGCGACTTCCGCCTGCCGGGTGCCGGCGACGTTCTGCACGCTGGCCTGCTTGATGTTTTCCATCGCCAGCGCCACCTGATCCATGCCCACCATCTGCTGCTGGCTGGAGGCGGCGATCTGGGTGGCCGCCTGCGCCGCTTCATGGATGCTCTCGGCGAGCAGGCGGATGGATTCGCCGGTTTCCGCGGTCTGCTTGACGCCGGCCTCGACCGCCTTGTTGCCCTGCTCGGTGGCGAGCACAGCGGCGCTGGTGGCTTTCT
>DATKUQ010000333.1:0-2528 GCA_035530495.1 Burkholderiales bacterium | reverse complement strand
GAGCACGTGCCGGTGTCAATCTATCTGGTCAACGGCATCAAGCTGCAGGGCCAGGTGGAATCGTTCGACCAGTATGTAGTGCTGTTGAAGAACACGGTCACGCAGATGGTCTATAAGCACGCCATCTCCACCGTTGTGCCGGCGCGCGCAGTCACCATTTCCTACGATCCCCCTGTTTCCGACAACTGAAAGCAGCCGGCCCGCTGCGGCCGGCACGCGCGATGTCTGAGCGCCCCAGGCGCGCCAATGCGGCTGTGCTGGTCGGCTTGGATTTCGGCGCCGACGGCTATGGCGAAGGTCTGGAAGAGTTGCGCCTGCTGGTCGAGAGTTCCGGGCTGAGCCCGCGCGCCCTGATCCAGGGCAGGCGGCAGCGCCCCGACCCGGCGCTTTATGCAGGTTCGGGCAAGGTGGAGGAGATCGCGGCCGCAGTGCGCGAGCACAGTGCAGTGGTGGTGGTGTTCAACCACGAGCTTTCTCCGGCGCAGCAGCGCAACCTGGAACAGAAACTGGATTGCGCGGTGCTGGACCGCACCGGCCTGATTCTCGGCATTTTCGCCCGGCGCGCACGCAGCCACGAGGGAAAATTGCAGGTGGAACTGGCACAGCTGGAATATGCCTCGACGCGCCTGGTGCGCGGCTGGACGCACCTTGAGCGCCAGCGCGGCGGCCGCGGATTCCTCGGCGGCATGGGCGAGACCCAAATCGAGGTCGACCGGCGCCTGATCGGCAACCGCGTCAAGGTGCTCAAGGACAAGCTGCAGCAGTTCAAGCGCCGCCGCGATGTGCAGCGCCGCGCGCGCGTGCGCGGCGAGGTGCTGTCGGTATCGCTGGTCGGGTATACCAATGCGGGCAAGTCCACGCTGTTCAACGCGCTCACCCATGCGGGCAGCTACACCGCCGACCAGTTGTTCGCCACGCTCGATACCACCACGCGGCGGCTGTACATCGAAGGAACCGGCAATCTGGTGTTGTCGGATACCGTCGGCTTTATCCGCGATCTGCCGCACGGCCTGGTGGCGTCTTTTCGCGCCACACTGGAGGAAACCATTCATGCCGATCTGCTGCTGCATGTCGTCGATGCTTCAAGCAGCGTGCGCGCGCAGCAGATAGCCTCCGTCAACGCGGTGCTCGCGGAAATCGGCGCCGATGCGATTCCGCAGGTGCTGGTGTGGAACAAAATCGACCTGACGCCGGTTTTGGCGGGATTGGAGCGGGACGAATATGGTAAAATCTGTCGCGTCAGTTTGAGCGCGAAGACCGGCGCCGGCCTGGACCACCTCAGGACGGGCCTGGCTGAAGTCGCAGCCGCGAAAAAATCCGCAGAAAGCAATCTGGTAACCGAGCAGCACCAAAAGGATACGTATGTCGCTTAATGACCCGCAGTGGGGCAACAAGGGCGGGGGTAACGGGCCGCCGGACCTGGACGAACTGTGGCGCAACTTCAATCAGAAGTTGAGCGGCCTGTTCGGCAGAAAGGGCGGGGGCGGCGGCTCTTCGACACCACCGCCGAGCATGCGCCAGATCGGCGGCGGAGCGGGCCTGCTGGCCGTTGTGGTGCTGGCCGTGTGGCTGGCGAGCGGATTCTATACCGTCAATGCCACGCAGCGCGGCGTGGTGTTTACCTTCGGCAAATATACCGAACTCACCAATCCGGGCTTGCGCTGGCGCCTGCCGTTTCCGATCCAGACGGAGGAAAACGTCGACCTGTCGACGGTGCGCACTATCGAAATCGGCTACCGCAACAACGTCAAGACCAAGGTGCCGCGGGAATCGATCATGCTCACCGGCGATGAGAACATCATCGATATCCAGTTTGCCGTGCAGTACACGGTGAAGGATCCGCTCGATTACCTGTTCACCAACAAGAGTCCCGACGAGACCGTGCGCCAGGTGGCCGAATCGGCGTTTCGCGAAGTGGTCGGCGCGAACAAGATGGACTTCGTGCTGTACGAAGGGCGCGAGCAGGTAGCGAACGATGCGCAGAAGATGATACAGAACATCCTCGACCTCTATAAAACCGGCATCGCGATCAGCAACGTGACCATGCAAAACGCGCAGCCGCCTGAGGAAGTGCAGGCCTCGTTCGACGATGCGGTCAAAGCCAAGCAGGACCTGGAGCGGCAGAAGAACGAGGGCCAGGCCTATTTCAACGACGTCGTGCCCAGGGCGCAGGGCGCAGCCTCGCGCCTGACGGAAGAGGCGCAAGGCTACCGCCAGAGCGTGCTCGCCAACGCCGAGGGCGAGGCCAGTCGCTTCAAGCAGGTGCTGGCCCAGTACGACAAGGCGCCGCAGGTGACGCGCGAGCGCATGTATCTCGAAACGGTGCAGCAGATGTTGAGCAGCACCAGCAAGATACTGCTCGACACCAAAGGCAGCGGCAACCTGCTGTACCTGCCGCTGGACAAGATCATGCAGATGTCCGCGGGTGCGTTGCCCGCCGAGATCGCGGCGCCGTCCAAGCAGACGCTGGTCGAACCGACGCCGAATCCGGATTCGGCCGCGCGCTCGCGCGAGGCGCTGCGCTCGCG
>DATKUQ010000332.1:0-5068 GCA_035530495.1 Burkholderiales bacterium | reverse complement strand
ATCACCGCGGTGCCGGCGATTATCGTCGACAAGCCGCAACTGGTCGCTGTGTTTCACGATGTCTCCGAGCGCAAACTGGCGGAAGCCGCGCTGGCAAGCGTCAATCGCGCGCTCAGAACGCTCAGCGCAGGCAACACCGCTCTCGTGCGCGCCACCGACGAGCAAGAGCTGGTCGAGCATATGTGCCGCATCATCGTCGAAATTGGCGGTTACCGGCTCGCGTGGGTCGGCTACGCCGAGCCGGACGAGCGCAGGACGGTGCGCCCGATCGCTCACTGTGTCCAAGGTAGTGGCTATGTCGAGCGCGGAACCGTAAGCTGGGCCGACGACGCTGCCGGCCAGGGTCCTTCCGGAATCGCGATCCGGACCGCGCGCCCGCAGTTCGTGCAAGACGCCAGGACTGATCCCGCCTACGCGCCATGGCGCGACCACGCGATACGCCTCGGTTACGCTGCTGTGGCCTGCTTCCCGCTGCTCGACGCGGAACAATCGGTGTTTGGAGTGCTTTCCATCTATGCCGCCGAAAGCGGAGGCTTCACGCGGGAAGAATCCGATCTGCTGACCGAATTTGCAGGCGATCTAGCGTTTGGGGTTACCTCCCGTCGCGTGCATGTCGCCCACGCCCAAAGCGCCGCACGCCTGACCCGCAGCATGGAGGGAACGATCCAGGCGATGGCGGCGACGCTGGAGACCAGGGATGCGTACACCGCGGGCCACCAGCGCCGCGTGGCGGAACTTGTACTGGCGATCGCCCGCGAACTAAACATGCCGGAGGACGATATTCATGCCGCGCACCTTGCCGCGCTCGTGCACGATTTGGGCAAAATCCAGGTCCCGGCGGAGATATTGAGCAAACCCGGCAAATTGCTGCCGGTCGAATTCGAGCTCATCAAGTACCACCCGACTTCCGGCTACAACATTCTGAAGGACGTCGATTTTCCTTGGCCAATCGCCGAGATCGTCTATCAGCACCACGAACGGCTGGACGGCTCGGGCTATCCGCGCGGCCTGAAGGGGGATGAATTATTGCTTGCGGCAAAGATCCTCGCGGTCGCCGACACGATCGAGGCCATGTCTTCGCACCGGCCCTACCGTGCCGCCCTGGGTATCGACAAAGCACTGGCCGAGATCGAGCAGGGACGCGGCAGCCTGTACGATGCGGGGGCGGTCGATGCCTGCGTCAAATTGTTCCAAGAACACCGGTTCGCGTTTTCCACTTAGAACACGGCGCCGCCGTTCCGCCGTTAAACGCCGATTTCAAGCGCCATTCGCCAGTCAAGTCCAAACACTTACCTCCCGCGCCGTGACCCGCTTCGGTCTGCGCTGATGGCAAATGCCGCTTGCATGGCTGCCCGGTCGATGAAGCGATAGCGTCGTGCGTGCATCGGATGCCTGGAGGGCATTCGCCATTTTTTCCAACTGCTGATCCAGGGGAGCCCGACTAAGTGAAAGGCTCGCGCAAGCTCGAAGACCGATCGGCCCGAAGACGGCTTGCGAGCATCACTTCGTCGCGGCGGCATCTCCGGCGACGCAGCACTTGACGAAATCTGCGACAGCCTGCGCAAGTTTTTCTGGCTGATCCCGGTGCAGGGAATGCCCGCAGTGCTCCAGCTTCAGCACCTCGACCGGGCCGCCGGCCTGGCGCGCGATCGCGTCGATTTGCGCCATGGTTCCGTACTCGTCGTCGCAGCCCTGGATCGCGAGCAAGGGGCAGCGGATTTCAGGCAGATAGCGCTCGATGTTCCAGCTGCGGAATTCCGGCGCCAGCCACACGTCGTTCCAGCCGTGGAACGTCTTCGCCGGGTCGCGGTGATAGCGCGCGAGCTTCTGCGGCAGGTCGGTGGCCTCGAACGCCTGCTTCGCGGCGGCGATGCTCGCTATGCTGATGTCCTCGACGAACACGTGCGCCGCCATCGTCACCAGGCCCCGCAATGCATGGCCCGAGCCGGCATGGATCAGCGCGATCGAAGCGCCGTCGCTGTGGCCGATCAGGATCGGCCGCTTCAGCCCGAGCGCGCGCAGCAGTTCAGGCAAAGACTCCAGCGCCTCGCGGTGCATGAAATCGACGCCGAAGGCCTGCTGCAGCACGTCCGACTGGCCATAGCCATAGCGCGCATAGACGATCGCGGGCAGGCCCGTCGCCGCTGCGACGCGGTCGGGAAAATCGCGCCACTGGCCGATCGAGCCCAGCCCTTCATGCAGGAACACCAGCGCCGGACTGTCGGCGGCGCCGGCAATGCGCCGGTATTCGAGGCGATGGCCACAGACGTCGATAAAAGCGGATGAATTGGATGCCGGCATCGATGACGCTGCCTCGTCGATTTTTTTGGAGGCGCAAGCTTACCCGAAAATAAGGGAACTTCAATAGCCTGTTAAAATTCTGCAAATCTCACAACAACTACGCTTCCCAGTCAACCAACGCGCCGCTAGGGCGAATTCCGGAGAAATTTATGACCGCCAGCATCATCGACGGCAAACAACTTGCGCAGAAGCTGCGCGCCGAATGGAAAGCGCGCGCGGACCGGCTCAATGCCGCCGGCATCGCCCCGGGGCTTGCTGCGATCGTGGTCGGCGAGGACCCGGCGTCCAAGATCTACGTGCGCAACAAGATCAGGGCCTGCTGCGACATCGGCATACACTCCGAAGAACATGCCTTGCCCGCCGACAGCAGGCTTGCCGACGTGCTCGCGCTCATCGACCGGCTCAACGCCGACGCGGGCATCCATGGCATCCTGGCGCAGCTGCCGCTGCCCGCCCATCTGCCGCAGCCGACCGTGATCGAGCGCATCGACCCGGAAAAGGACGTGGACGGACTGCATGTGCACAACCTCGGCAACCTGCTCGCCGGGCATGCGCGCTTCGTGCCCTGCACGCCTGCGGGCATCATGGAAATGCTGAAGTCGACCGGCTACGATCTGCGCGGCAAGGAAGCGGTGGTCGTCGGGCGCAGCAATATCGTGGGCAAACCCGTGGCGCTGCTGCTGCTGCAGGCGGGCGCCACCGTCACCGTCTGCCATTCCCAGACCGCGGACCTGCCCCGGCACACGCGCGGCGCCGACGTGCTCGTCAGCGCCGTCGGCAAGGCGCATGCGATCCGCGCAGACATGATCAAACCCGGCGCAGTAGTGATCGACGTCGGCATCAATCACACCGCCGCAGGCAAGCTGGTCGGCGACGTCGACTTCGACGCCGCGCGCGAGCGCGCCGGCTGGATCAGCCCGGTTCCCGGCGGGGTCGGTCCCATGACCATCACCATGCTGCTGTGTAACACCATCATCTCGGCCGAGCGCCACGCCGCGGAGCAAGGCATCAAACTGCACGCCTGAGCCGCGTCGGCTACAGCGCCCGCGCGAGCATCAGCACGCCCGTCAGCAGGCACAAGCCCGCAGCCGTGCGCCGCAAAACGGTGACGCTCGCGGCGTGCGCAGCGCGCACCCCCGCCAGAACACCGGCGAGTTCGAACAGCGTCAACCACGCGGCGAACGCGAAATCGATCGCGCCGAACTGCAGATTGCCCAGCGTGCCCGATAGCGCAGCGGCAATCTGCAGCACCTGGCCCGCGCCGACCACGGCAAGCGGGGAAAAGCCCAGGATCAGCATCATCGGTACCGAGAACAGGGGTCCGCCGGCGCCGGACAGACCGGAGCCGAAACCCGCCAGTCCGCCGACCAACAGCAGCAGAAGCTGCTGTGCGCGCGTACTCCCGTCGCGCTGCACCCGCTTGCCGCGGCGCGCAGGCAACAGAATGTAGCTCCCGGCGAACAGAACGACCAGCGCGATGATCAGCGCAAGCGCGCGCACCTCGACCAAGGCGTTCACGCGGGCTCCGACGTAACTGAACATCAGGGCACCGGCAAGCAGCGGACGCGTGATGGTCCAGTCGATGGAACCGCGCCGCTGAAACAGCCAGGTGCTGAACAGGCCGGTGAACAAGAAAGAGAACAAGGTCGTCGCCGTGGCCTGATGGATCGGCACGGCGCCCAGCCAGACCAGCGCCGGAATCAGCAGCACCCCGCCCACGCCTACGGTGCCGATGAAAAACCCGACCGCCATGGCGATCGCCGCGAGTGCCAGCCAGTCGGCGATGCTCACCCTCCCCTCACAGACGCAGCGGCCGCCAGTAGCCGGTCAGTTCGAGATAGCCGGACCCGAGCGGCTTGCCGCCGCGCTCCGCCTTCACCGCTCCCTCCCAGTAGATGGTGCCGGTGCTCGCGCGCGCGTCGAGTTCCTGATCGTCCATCATCGGTTCGAGTTCGAAGTCCAGCTCACCCACCCGTACCCGCTGCGCGACCGGATACTCGGCCCCGGTGCGCGGCGAGCGCCAGCGGCGCAGCGGCTCGAACAGGATTTCGCCCGGCCCGAAGTGGCGCACGCGGCCGTCGGCGCTGCGCAGCGTGCCGCCGGCCCACAGCGTACCGCCCGAATGGTCGCGGATACGAAACGCCATCAATGCGCCGCCATCTGCGAGGTTCAGTCCGATCCAGTCCCAGCCCTGCGCCTGCGGCGCGAGGTATTCGCTCGACCACTCGTGGTCCAGCCAGGCGCTGCCGCTGACCTCGCGTTTCTCGCCCTTGATCGTGACCGAACCCGATACCGCGAGCTGCGGCTGGCTGTAGTAGTAGCTTGCCTCGGCCGGCAGCGGTCCCTTGCGGCTCAGGCCGCGGTCGCCCTCCAGCAGCACCGGCTGCGTCGTTTTGAAATCGAGCGCGTAGCTGAAATCGCGCGCAGGGATGCTGGCGTGATAGCCGCCGGCGGTCTGCTTGAGCGACCAGTCGTCGATGAACACGTCGGTGCGTCCTTCCTCCGCCTCGGCCAGACCGAAGCCGGCGCGCGCCGCGCGCTGGTCGTGCAGCAGTTTTCCGAATTCGGGGTCGGCCAGCGCCGCATGCGCGAACAGCAGCTGGCGCGGGGCGAAGCGACTCGGGTTGTTTTCGTCCACCCCCGGCCGGTTGCGAAAGAACGTGATCTGTATGCCCAGATTGCGCCCGCGCACATCCTTCACCCAGCCGGTGAGATACCACCACTCGGTGCGAAAGCGCGGATGGCTGCCCTGATCGCGCGGGAACTG
>DATKUQ010000331.1:0-2453 GCA_035530495.1 Burkholderiales bacterium | reverse complement strand
CGCGCATGTCGGCTACTACCTGATCGGCAACGGCCTGCGGAAACTGGAAAAAGCCGCAGGGCTCCGCTTCACCGTGGCCGCCGCGCTGCGCCGCGCCGGCGGCGGCTCGCCCCTGGCGCTCTACCTCGGCAGCATACTGCTGCTCACCCTGGCCGCCACCGCCGTCATCGTCGCCAAGGCCCATGCCGACGGCGTCGGCGGCTGGCTGCTCCTATCGCTCGCATTGCTCGCCCTGATCGCCACCAGCCAGCTCGCGCTGTCCATGGTCAACTGGTGGGCCACCTTGATCGCGACACCCCGCCCGCTCCCGCGGATGGATTTTTCCGACGGTATTCCACTCGAATCGCGCAGTCTCGTCGTCGTGCCGACGATGCTGTTTTCCAGGCCGGCCATCGACAGCCTGACCGAGGCCCTGGAGGTCTGCTTCCTCGCCAACCGCGACGACAACCTGAGCTTTTGCCTGCTGACCGATTTCGGCGACGCAAAATTTGAAACGCTGCCGGCCGATCAAGCGCTGCTGGATCGCGCCAGGGAGAACATCGAGCAGCTGAACGCAAAATACGGCCACAGCAACGGCGACAACTTCCTGCTCCGGCATCGTCCGCGCCGCTGGAATGCACAGGAAGGCGCCTGGATGGGCTACGAGCGCAAGCGCGGCAAGCTGGCCGAGCTCAACGCGCACCTGCGCGGCGGCGGCGCCGGCGCCTTCTCGCTGATGGTCGGCGACAGCAACGGCATCAGCGAGGTCCGCTATGTGATCACCCTTGACACCGATACGATATTGCCGCGCGACGCCGCGCGGCAGTTCGTGGCCACGATGGCGCATCCGCTGAATCGGGCGCAGTACGACGCCGGTCGGCGGCGGGTCTGCGCCGGCTACGGCATCCTGCAGCCGCGCGTGGCGGTCAGCGTGCCCGGCGCCGAGGCGTCGCGCTATGAGCTGCTGTGCGGCGGCGAAGCCGGCATCGATCCCTACACGCGCAGCGTCTCCGACGTCTATCAGGACCTGTTCGGCGAGGGCTCGTTCATCGGCAAGGGCATCTACGATGTCGATGCCTTTGAGCGGGTTCTATCCGGTCGCCTGCCGGAAAACCGCATCCTCAGCCATGACTTGCTGGAGGGCTGCTACGCCCGTGCCGGCCTGTTGAGCGATGTGCAACTCTATGAGGCCTGCCCTCCCCGCTACAGCGACGATGTCAGCCGTCGTCAGCGCTGGATACGCGGCGACTGGCAGGTCGCATCGTGGCTGCTGCCAAGCACACCCGGCGCACGGGATACAGCGACCGGCAAGATCTCGCGCGAGCGCAATCCGCTCTCGCCCCTGTCGCGCTGGAAGCTGTTCGACAACCTGCGCCGCAGCCTGGTGTCGCCGGCGCTGACGGCATTCCTGCTGACCGGCTGGCTGGCCTTGCCCTCGGCCTGGTTCTGGACCGGTGCGGCGCTCTTCATCCTGCTGATGCCGGCGCTGTCCGGCTTCGTCCTGGCGCTCGCCCGCAAACCCGACGACGTGCTGTTGCGTCAGCATCTATCCGCAACGCTGCGCTCGGCCAGCCAGCACTTCCTCCATGGCGCGCTGATGCTCTGCTTCCTGCCGTATGAGGCCGGGGTCACCCTCGACGCGATTGTGCGGACCCACTGGCGGGTGCTGGTCTCGCACCGGCGCCTGCTGGAGTGGCGGCCATCGGGCCAGACGCAGGGCGGGTCGGATGAGGGCGTCTATCGCTGCTATCGCTCGATGTGGATCGCCCCGGCGCTGGCCATCGCGACCGCCGCCGCGCTGATCGCCGACCATCCCTTGGCGCTGGCGGCGGCGGCCCCGATCCTGCTGCTATGGCTGGCCTCCCCCGCCATCGCTCACTGGATCAGCCGGCCGATCGCCCGACGCCCCACGCATTTGTCCCACGAGCAGATCGTTTTCCTGGGCTCGCTGGCGCGCAAGATCTGGCTGTTTTTCGAAACCACCGTCGGTCCGGAAGACCACTGGCTGCCGCCCGACAACGTGCAGGAACGTCCGGTCGCGGCTGTCGCCCACCGCACCTCGCCCACCAACATCGGCTTGTCGCTGCTCGCCAACCTCGCCGCTCACGACTTCGGCTACATCCCCGCCGGACAATTGCTCGAACGCTGCCGGCAGACGCTGCAGACCATGGCCGCGCTGGAGCGCTATCAGGGTCACTTCTACAACTGGTACGACACCCAGACCCTGAAACCCCTGCCGCCGAATTACATCTCGACGGTAGACAGCGGCAATCTCGCCGGACACCTGCTGACGCTGCGCCCCGGCCTGACCGCTTTGCTCGATGCGCCGATCCTCGCTGCCCGCGTATTCCCCGGCATCCGCGACACCTATCGAATCCTGCGCGAGACCGCAGGCAGCGCCTCTGTGACGCCATTGCTCCAGTTCGAGCAGGATCTCGAATCCGCCTGCCAGTGCGCACCGGACTCGCTGATGG
>DATKUQ010000330.1:0-3223 GCA_035530495.1 Burkholderiales bacterium | reverse complement strand
ACTTTGCATCCACTGAAGAACGAAAACGGTCACGTCGAAGGACTACTGTTCGCGCTATTGGACGTCACTCAGCGCAAGCGAGCAGAGGAGGCGTTGCATGTAAATGAGAGAAGCCTGCGCGTAGCGCTCAAGAGCGTGGACATCGCTTTATTTCATCAAGATCGGAATCTTCGTTATACCTGGATGTACTCCCCGCAACTGGGGTATACGCCCGAGGAGGTAATAGGCAAGATGGATTCGGAGCTGTTGCCGCCGGAGGATGTGCCGCCGATCATCGAGTTAAAGCGCAGGGTTCTGGAAACCGGCGTCAGTGCGCGCGCGGAAGTTTCAGTTACCAGACTGAGCAAAAAGCACTATTTCGATCTCGTGGTAGAGCCGCTGGTCGATGCCACAGGAAGAATTGTTGGGGTAACCGGAGCATCAACGGACATCACGGAGCGCAAGCGCACTGTGCAGGAATCGAAGCGCAAGACGGCGCTGGCGCAATTGCTGGAATCCCTTGCACGCGCAGTCAACGAAGCGGCGACGCCAGAGGAGGCGATGAAGATCTGTTTGTCGCGCCTCTGTGATTTCGGCAATTGGACGCTCGGGCGCCTCGCGAGCACCGCCAAGTGGGGCGGCGACCCCGGCATTCCGCACGAATCGGTCTGGTACGCGGCTGATCTTGCTCGCCACGCGGAGTTCATCCGCGCGTCGCGGAGCGTACGCGCGTTAATGGATGTGGGGCGGTTCATCCACCTCGTGCTGCACGAGAAAAAACCCGTATGGCTGCCGAACATCACCGAGGCGCATGGGTTCGCTCGTCGGGCCGCCGCGCTTGCCGACGGGCTGCGCTCTGCGTTCGCGTTCCCGGTGGTCGTGCAGGGCGAGGTGGTCGCATTCACCGAATTCTATGCGGACACTCCGCGCCCCATCGATTTAGAGCTGGTTGGAGCTTCGGAAATTATCGCGGCGCAGATCGCGCATCTTATCGAGCGCAGCCGAGCCATGCGGCGCCAGGAACAACTGGCAGTTATCGTCGAAAATTCAGACGATGCCATTTTTAGCTGCGGGCTGGACCGTACGATACTCACCTGGAATGCCGCCGCGGAACGGTTGTTCGGTTACGCCGCAGCGGAGGTCATCGGCTGCGACGCTCTTCTGCTCGTTCCGACCGAGCAACGAGCCGAGGCCGCGCTAAAGATGGCGCGACTCCAGGAAGGTAAGCCCGTGCCGACCTACGAAGCGGTGCGTCTCGGCAAGGACGGCCGACGCGTCGAGGTTTCCGGCACGCTGTCTCCAATCAGGGATTTGAGCGAAAACCTGACCGGCGTATCGCTCACCATGCGGGATATCGGCGGGCGCAAGCGCGCCGAAAGGGAACGCGCGCAACTGGCCGCCATCGTCGAATCGAGCAACGACGCGATTTTAATCCGCGGGCTCGACGGCGCCATCCTTTCCTGGAACGCCGCTGCCGAGCGGCTGTTCGGCTGGTCTGCGCGGGAAGCGGTTGGGCAGCCGATCGACCTCATCATGCCGCCCGAGCGCACGGGAACGCAGCGCAGGTTCATCGAGCGCACGGCGCGCAGCGAGACTTTGAGCCCGGTCGAAACCATACACTTGCGCAAGGACGGCGCTCGTATCCCGACTCAAATCACATTTTCACCGGTGAGGGACCAGCAGGGCAAGGTGATTGCGCATTCGTACACGGCGCGCGACATGACCGAATTCAAGCGCAAGGAGGAGACGCTGCGCGGCTACGCCAGCCGGCTGAGCAAACTGGCGTATCGATTGCGGACTGTGGAAGAAAAAGAACGGCATGCGATTTCGCGCGAGTTGCACGACCGAATCGGCCAGGAATTGTCCGCGCTCGGGCTGATATTGGGTTCGCTCGGCGCCAAGCTCTCGCAGGAGTCGTTGCGTGCGGTCGAAAAGCAAATGCACGACATGCAGGCCCTGCTCAAATCCATCGTAGAGAATGTGCGCGACGTGATGGCCGAGCTCAGGCCGCCGGTGCTGGACGACTATGGATTGCTCGCCGCGCTGCGACAGCTCGCGTCGGAGTTGGCCCAGCGCAGCGGCATTGCGGCAGATCTGAGCGGCGTTGACCTGCAGCCGCGCCTTCCACCCATCGTGGAGACGGCGATGTTTCGCATCAGCCAGGAGGCGCTCAACAATATCGCCAAGCACGCGCAGGCTAAGCATGTGGAAATCAGCCTCCACGAGGTTTCTGGACGAGTCATCCTGGACATCGCGGATGACGGTGTCGGCTTTGATCCGAACGAAACGCCGCCGGACAACCAACACTGGGGCCTGACCACCATGCGCGAGCGCGCTGAGGCGGTGGGGGTCGTATTCCGCGTCGAATCGAGCGCCGGGGCTGGCACCCGAATCGTACTCGAAGCGGAGCGCGCGGCGATATGACCATTCGAGCGTTGCTCGCCGATGACCATGCGCTGATGCGCGAAGGCTTGCGTGCGCTGCTTGACGCTACAAGCGACATCGAGGTCGTGGGCGAAGTTCGCACCGGGCGCGAAGCGGAACGGCAGGTAGCGTTGATTAATCCCGACGTCGTGCTCATGGATATTGCCATGCCTGACCTGAACGGGATCGAGGCGGCACGGTTGATCCATGCAAAATCCCCGGCGGTACGGATAATGATGCTTTCGATGCACGCGACGGCGGAGTATGTGTACCGCGCGTTCGAAGCCGGCGCTTGCGGCTACTTGTTGAAGGAAGTGGCGGCCGAAGAGGTGATCACCGCGGTGCGGACGGTCCATGGGGGCGGGCGCTATCTGAGCCCGGCCCTGGCCGAATCCGTGCCCGACCCCGCCATCGGGTATGCGCGCGGCCCGGTCGACCGCCTGAGCACGCGCGAGCGGCAGGTGCTGCAACTGGTGGTCGAAGGCCGCACCAGCAACGAGATAGCGGGAATGATCAACTTATCGCCGAAATCGGTCGAAACCTACCGCAGCCGCCTGATGTCGAAGCTCGGCGTCAGGGACCTGCCCGCCCTGGTCAAGTTCGCCATCGAGCACGGCCTGACATCGGCCAAGTAGCGGGCGCGGCTGCAGCGGACCGAGCCACATCAACCGCCATCGAATTGTGCCCCTACGCCTATGAGGGGCATATTGTCATGTTTTCCCTACAGATGGCGATGTCGTTTCCTAATACAATCGATCAGGTAGTCATTGCCAAGATGCGCTAGGGGTTCTGGTGGGACCGGCATCCACGTTGTGATTCG
>DATKUQ010000329.1:0-13276 GCA_035530495.1 Burkholderiales bacterium | reverse complement strand
GCATTACGCCCTGGCGCAGGAAATCCGGCGCACGCTCGCGCAATACGCGGAGCTCAAGGACATCATCGCCATGCTCGGCCTGGAGCAGCTATCGCCACAGGACCGCAAGGTGGTCGGCCGCGCCCGCCGCCTGGAGCGCTTTCTCACCCAGCCCTTCTTCACCACCGAACAGTTCACCGGCCTCAAGGGTAAGCTCGTCAGTCTGAAGGACGCGCTGGACGGCTGCGAGCACATCCTGCGCGATGAATTCAAGGATTACCCCGAGAGCGCGCTCTACATGATCGGGGCGATAGGCGAAGCAAAGGCAACAGCTAAGTCGGAGCCCGAACCTCCAGCGGAAGCGGAACATGCAGCCAGCACTCATGCATCTTAAAATTCTCCTGCCATTCAAAATCTTCGCCGAGAAGACCAGTGTCTTGCGCGTGGTCGCGGAGACGCGCGCCGGTTCGTTCGGGCTCCTGCCCCACCGCCTGGACTGCGTGGCGGCGCTGACGCCGGGGATACTGGTGTTCGAGACCGCAGCCGAAGGCGAGGTTTGCATGGCCGTCGACGAAGGCGTTCTGGTCAAGACCGGCGCCGACGTGCTGGTCTCGGTGCGCAATGCGATCGGGGGAACGGATTTGAACAAGCTGCGCGAGGCGGTGGAGCGGGAGTTTCTCAACCTGGACGAGCAGGAGAAGAGCGTGCGCTCGGTGATGGCGAAACTGGAGAGCGGGTTCATTCGCCGATTCGCTGCGTTTCATCATGAGTGACGAGCCGGAACAAAAACCCGCGCCGGGCGCGACCGAATTCAGCCATGAAGTGGGGGTGAAGGCAGCGCGCAGGCTCAAGGCGCAGCGTCGTGTCACCCAGACCGTCTGGTCCGGCTTGGGCATGATGGGCATGGTGGGCTGGTCGGTGGCGGTGCCTACGCTGCTTGGCGCGGCGCTCGGGCTTTGGCTGGACCAGCACTATCCGGGGGAGCATTCCTGGACGCTCATGCTGCTGGCCATCGGCCTGGGCCTGGGTTGCTTCACCGCCTGGCATTGGGTGGCCAAGGAAGACAGGGAAATTCACGAGCAGGACAAGAACAGCCATGAATGAACCCTTGAGCCTGGCGTATGCATTCGCGGCGGGCACCTTGCTCGGAGCGATGTTTTACGGCGGTCTTTGGTGGACGGTGCGCCGCGCGGTCTCGTCCAAACGCGTGGCGCTCTGGTTTCTCGGCAGCCTGCTGCTGCGCATGGGCCTTGCGCTCGCGGGCTTTTACTTTATCGCGGGCACTCATTGGCAACGTCTGCTGCTGTGTCTCCTCGGCTTCGTCCTGGCGCGCCTGGCCGTGACCTGGCTGACACGGCCGCCGGAAGACAGCCCCGCGCCGCAGGCACCGGAGGGCAGCCATGCACCTTAGCCCCGACGGCATCATTTTCTGGCAATACGGCATTCTCAAAATCAATGCCACCATCGCGTACACCTGGGGTCTGATGCTGGTGCTCGCCATAGGGTCAAAACTCGTGACGCGCAAGCTTTCCATGGGCCTGGAGCGTTCGCGTTGGCAGAATCTGCTGGAAATCGTGGTTACCGCCATCAACGGGCAAATCGCCGAGGTCGGCCTGCGTACGCCTGCGAAGTATCTCGGCTTTCTGGGTAGCCTGTTCCTGTTTGTCGCAATGGCGAGCCTGTTCACCATCGTGCCGGGCTATGAGCCGCCGACCGGTTCGCTCTCGACCACCGCGGCGCTGGCGATCTGCGTGTTTGTGGCCGTGCCGCTGTACGGCATCGAGGATCGCGGACTCGGCGGATATCTCAGGGAGTACATGAAGCCGACGGTGATCATGCTGCCGTTCAACATCATCAGCGAACTCTCGCGCACCCTGGCCCTGGCGGTGCGCCTGTTCGGCAACATGATGAGCGGCACGATGATTCTCGCCATCCTGCTGACCATCACGCCCTTCATCTTTCCGATCGCCATGAGTGCGCTCGGCCTGCTGACCGGCATGGTGCAGGCCTACATCTTCTTTATCCTGGCCACGGTGTACATCGCCGCTGCCACGCGCACGCGCAAGACCGCTCCTGAAGCCAAAGCGGAGGCCAGGGCTCAAGGCAAAGCCGGGGCCAAACCCGGGAAATGAAACGAAACGCCAACCACGAAAGGACGCACCATGGATAGCATGACGCTCATCGCAATCGCTTCTATCGCCACCGCCGGGCTGACGATTGCCCTGGGGAGCATCGGACCTGCGCTCGGCGAAGGGCGTGCGGTCGCCACGGCATTGAGTTCGCTGGCGCAGCAGCCCGACGCAGCAACCACGATCACGCGCACCTTGTTCGTCGGCCTGGCAATGATCGAGTCCATTGCGATCTACTGCTTCGTGGTCTCGATGATTCTCATTTTCGCCAACCCGTTCTGGAACCACGTCATCGCGCAAGCCGCGGGAAAATAGCCCATGCTGATCGACTGGTTTACCGTCCTGGCGCAAGTCGTCAACTTCCTCATTCTGGTGTGGTTGCTGAAGCGCTTCCTTTACCGGCCGATTCTCGACGCCATCGACGCGCGCGAGAAGCGGATCGCCAGGGAACTGGCCGACGCCGACGCGAAAAAGGCCGAGGCGCAAAAGGAGCGCGACGAGTTCCGGCACAAGAACGAGGCGTTCGAGCAGCAGCGCACCGCGCTCCTCGGCAAGGCGATGGACAAGGCGAAGGCCGAACGCCAGCAAGTGCTCGACGCGGCGCGGCAGGCGGCCGATGCCTTGAGTGCCAAGCGGCAGGAAGCGCTCAGAAGCGAACAGCAGAGCCTGAACGAAGCGCTCGGCCGCCGGGCGCGGGAGGAGGTGTTCGCCATTGCGCGCAAGGCGCTGGCCGATCTCGCCACGTCGAGCCTGGAAGAGCGCATGGGCGATGTGTTCACGCGCCGTTTGCGCGAGCTGGAGGGCGCAACGAAAGCTGGCCTGGGCGAGGCCCTCAAGGCGGCGTCGTCCCCGGCGATCGTGCGCAGTGCGTTCGATTTGCCTGCGGAGCAGCGCGCAGCGATTCAAGAGGCGGTCAACAAAACTTTCTCGGCCGACATCCGGCTGCGCTTCGAGACGGCGCCTGAGCTGGTCAGCGGGATCGAACTTGCCACGGATGGGCAAAAAGTAGGGTGGAGCATCGCGGAATATCTGGCGTCGCTGCAAAAGGGTGTCGACGATCTGCTGAAGGAGAAATACCAGCCTTCGGCCGAAGCGGCGCCCCAGCCCGAAGCAGAAGCCCCATGACCATGGAACCCACCGGCCTGCGGCAGGTTTTCGACAAGGCGTTCGCCGGCATGCGCGAAGCGCGGGAAGCGTTCAGGCCGCAGCTCGCGCCGCGGGAAGTGGGCACCATCACCAGCATCGCTACCGGCATCGCCAAGGTCGCGGGGCTGCCCGGCGTGGGTTTTGACGAACTGGTGGAGTTTTCAGGCGAGGTGCTCGGCATGGCGTTCAACGTGGACGCGGACGAGGTCGGGGTCGTTCTGCTCGGCGAATACTGGCATCTCCAAACCGGCGACGAAGTGCGGCGCACCGGCCGGGTCATGGACGTCGCCGTGGGCGAGGGACTGCTGGGGCGCGTCATCGACCCGCTGGGCCGGCCGCTCGACGGCAACGGAGGGGTGGCGTCGAGCAAGCGCCTGCCGATCGAGCGCACGGCGCCGCACATCATGGATCGTGCGCCGGTCACCGAGCCGCTGCAGACCGGGCTCAAAGTCATCGATGCGCTCATTCCGGTGGGGCGCGGCCAGCGCGAGTTGATACTCGGCGACCGGCAGACGGGAAAGACTGCCATCGCGATCGACACCATCCTCAATCAGCGCGGCAAGGATGTGCTGTGCGTCTATTGCGCCATCGGCCAGCGCGCTTCCGCCGTGGCGAAAGCCGTGGCGAACCTGCGCGAAAACGGGGCGATGGATTACACCGTGGTCGTGGTCACCGAGGGCAACGACCCGCCGGGCCTCGCTTTCATCGCGCCTTATGCCGCGACCAGCATCGCCGAGTCTTTCATGGAATCGGGTCGCGATGTGCTGATCGTCTACGACGACCTTACCCATCATGCGCGCGCCTATCGCGAACTTTCGCTGCTGCTGCGGCGCCCCCCCGGGCGCGAAGCGTTTCCCGGCGACATTTTCTACATCCACGCGCGGCTGCTGGAGCGCGCAACGCGTTTGCGCCCCGAACTCGGTGGAGGCTCGCTGACCGCGCTTCCGATCATCGAAACCGAGGCGCAGGATATCTCGGCCTACATTCCGACCAACCTGATCTCCATCACCGACGGTCAGATCTATCTTTCGCCTTCGCTGTTCGAATTGGGCGTGCTGCCGGCGATCGATGTCGGCAAATCGGTTTCGCGCGTAGGCGGCAAGGCGCAACGCGCGGCCTACCGCGCGGTTGCGGGCGACCTTAAGCTCGCTTACGCGCAGTTCGAGGAGCTGGAGACCTTTGCCCGCTTCGGCGCCCGCCTGGACGAGAACACGCGCAAGATCATCGAGCATGGAAGGCGTATCCGCGCCTGTCTCAAGCAGACGGAATTCGCCCCGGTGTCCGTGCCCGCCCAAATCGCCATTCTGATGGCATTGACCGAGAAACTCTTCGATCGGGTGCCGCTGGAGCAGATGACGGAGGCCGAGTACGCCTTGCGCGAGGCGGCGGCGAATATTCCGGCGGAGGTGTGCGCGCGATTCGAAACTGCCGACAAGTTGAGCGACGAGGACCGCAATGCGATTGTCGAAATCGCCCGTCAGACACTCGCCCATTTTCAGCCTGAGCCGGAATCAAAACCCGAGCGTAAGGTCGAACCCAAACCCGAAGCCAAAGCCGAGCCCAAGCCCGAGGACGAGTCCAAGCCCGCTAGCACTATCCATAATTAGCCAAGCAACGATCCAACCGGAGAACACCATGCAAATCCAGATCAACACCGACCACAACATCGAGGGTCGCGAGGCGCTTGCCGCTCACGTGAGCGGCGTAGTGCAGGGCGCCCTCGACCGATTCAGCGATCACGTCACGCGCGTCGAGGTTCACCTGACCGACGAAGTTGGCCACAAGAGCGGCCAGAACGACAAGCGCTGCGTAATGGAGGCCCGTCTCCAGGGCCGCCAGCCGATCGCGGTCACGCATCACGCAGCGTCCCTGCACCAGGCAGTCGACGGCGCCGCGGACAAATTGACCAGACTGCTCGAGAGCACGATCGGGCGGCTGCGCGACCAGGAAAGTCGCGCGACTTCCCCGTCCCATCAGGAGCCGAAAACCCCGGAGGAGTGATGAGCGACACCATCGCGAGCCTGCGGCGCAAGATCACCAGTGCCGGCGATCTGCAGTCGGTCGTTCGCTCGATGAAAGCCCTGGCCGCTTCGAGCATCGGGCAATATGAGCAATCGGTGCGCGCCCTGGCCGACTACTATCAGGCAGTCGAGCTGGGCTTGAGCATTTGTTTCCGCGGCGGCACGCCGGTCGCGCCGATGACGGAAGGCCGGAAACGCACGGACGAGGCTTCGATCGGCGCGGTGGTATTCGGTTCCGATCAGGGATTGGTGGGGCAGTTCAACGACGTGGTGGCGGATTTTGCGGTGAAAAGCCTGGCCGCTGTTCCCGGCAAGTCCCAGGTCTGGGCGGTCGGCGAACGCGTGCACGCCCGCCTGGCGGATGCAGGGCTGCCGCTGGCCGGACTCTATGCGGTGCCCAATTCCGTCAAGGCCATCACGCCGCTCGTCGGCCAGATTCTCGTCGATGCCGAGACGCGCCGCCGCCGGGGCGCGGTCACCGAACTTCACCTGTTCTACAACCGTCCCAGCTCCGCCGCGTTGTATGCGCCCGTCAGCCAGCGGCTGCTGCCGCTGGACGACGCCTGGCGCAGCAAGCTGGCCGAACTTCCCTGGCCGACGCGAAACCTGCCCGAGGTGATGGGGGAGGGCATTGCGAGCTTGCGCGCGCTGATCCGCGAATATCTTTTCGTCTCGCTGTTCCGCGCCTGCGCCGAATCCCTCGCGAGCGAGAACGCAAGCCGCCTCGCGGCGATGCAGCGTGCCGAAAAGAACATTGGCGATCTGCTGGAGGCCCTCAACGGCGCGTTCCATCGTCTGCGCCAGAGCGGCATCGACGAGGAATTGTTCGACGTCATCTCCGGCTACGAAGCACTGCCGCAAGAGGCGGGCATTAGCGCAGCCGCCGCCGGTCCTTGAACGCCGAGACCGCCTTTGCGCGGTCGTCCGTCCGCGCCCCTGTGCTATCGTGAGTCGGCTGTAGCGGCGCTCAATCCTGCAGCGGGTCCCGGTGCGGCCCATGGCTTGGTGATAGACTTTTACACCGTCCAGAAGGTGGAAACATGGATCAATATCCCGCAGACATCTACACCGAACCTTCCAACGTGGATGTCGACACGCTAAGAAACCTGGGCCCGCTGCGCGCTATGGCGGGGATTTGGCAAGGCCTTCGCGGCGTGGACGTGAAGCCGAAGGCGGAAGGGCCGAAGACGCAGGTTTATGTCGAGCGTATCGAGCTTCAGCCGATCGACCCGCAAACCAACGGGCCGCAACTGTTTTACGGGCTGCGTTATCACACCCATGTGGTGAAACCGAATCAGCTAAAGACCTATCACGACCAGGTGGGATACTGGTTATGGGAGCCTGCCACGGATACGGTCATCCATACGCTCACGATTCCGCGCGCCCAGGTTGTCATGGCTGGCGGAAAGGCAAGCGCCGAGGCGAAGGAGTTCGAACTGAGCGCTACGCACGACTCCGAAAGCTATGGCATCCGTTCCGCGCCCTTTCTCGAATATGCGTTCAAGACGGTCGAATTCCGGATCAAGGTAAGCATCAATCCGGACGGCACCTGGTCTTACGCCGAGGACACGGTGTTGATGATCCGCGGCAAGCCTGAGCCCTTTTATCACACGGATAAGAATACCCTGACCAAAATCGGGGAACCTACCCCCAATCCTCTGGCGCAAAGCTAGACGGCGCCGCGCCGGTTTTTCGCGGCATCGACCAAGGCTTGATCACCATGTCCATGGTGCGCGCGGAAAATCGCTGCGCGCGTAGCGCGGCATGCTACATTGCAGGACAGCAAACCGCAGTGCCTCTTCCACGATGAATCAAACCTTCCGCGCCTTGGCCGAACGGGATTTCCGCCTGTATTTCTTCGGACAGGCGGTGTCGCTCATCGGCACCTGGGTACAACAGGTCGCAATGTCGTGGATCGCCTATCGCGTCACCGGCTCGGCGTTCATGCTCGGCCTGATCGCTTTCTCCGGACAGATTCCCATTCTGCTGCTGGCCCCGGTCGGCGGCATGCTGGCGGACCGGCTGGACCGGCGCCTGCTGCTGGCCGTGATCCAGGTCGTCGCCATGGCGGTCGCCGTTTGCCTCGGACTGCTCTCTTACACAGCGGGTTTTTCGGCGTGGGCGCTGGTCATCGCTTCGGCTGTGCTCGGCATGTCGAGCGCCGTGGAAATGCCTACGCGTCAGGCCTTCATTTTGCAGACGGTTCACGACCGCAGCCACGCGACCAATGCAATTGCCCTCAATTCGCTTGCATTCAACGGCGCGCGCGTGGTCGGGCCGGCGGTGGCGGGCGCCGTGCTCGCGCTGGTCGGGGAAACCGCCTGCTTCGCGCTCAATGCCGTTTCCTATCTGGCCGCCATCTACACGCTGCTCGCGATGCGTCCGCGGGCCGTCGCAGCGAACCGGCGCAAAGGCAGTCTGCGCGAATCGATTCAGTACCTGGAGCACTTCGCGCCGGCGCGTTGGCTCCTGATCATGGTCGCAGCCGCCAGTTTTTGCGTGGCGCCGATGATGACCTTCATGCCCGTCTACGCAAAGGATACCTTTCATGGCGGACCGGGCACCCTGGGGATGCTCATGGGGGCCTCCGGCTTGGGCGCCGTACTTGCCGGCGTGTACCTTGCAAACCGGACAACGGTGATTGGGCTGGGCGCGCGGATTGGCGCGAGTTGCCTGATGATAGGTGTGTCGGCGCTGGCATTTTCGTATAACCCGCTGTTTCTGGTGGCATTGCCGATCCTGCTAGTGTCGGGCGCGAGCACTATCCTGGTCATCACTGCGAGCAACATAGTTCTGCAGCATCTGGTGCCCGAGCATCTGCGCGGGCGCGTGATGGCGCTGTTTACGATGTCCTTCTTCGGCATGCTTCCGCTGAGCGCTTTGGCCGCCGGCGCCCTCGCGCGCGTCGCCAGCGTTCAGCTGGTGTTCGTCGTCGCGGGCTTCGGCGCAATCGCGGTGGGCCAGGCTTTCAGGCGCCAGCTGCCGCGTCTGCAGAAGCTGGCGCGTCCGGTACTGGACGGGCAGGGATTGCTCGCGCCGTAACATCGATGTGCCTCGCGCCGTTTGGCAGCCGGTACGCAAGGTCCGGACCCGGGCTCAGCCCTTGCGCGCGGCGATGTTGTGATGCGCATGTAGCGGCTTCGCGGAAACTCCACAGCCACCTGCGGCGTAAAGCGTCGGTGTGGTCCACGGCGCGATCAAAATCGGCCGGATACGCGGTAATATCGGCGGTATCGCGGCAAAGTGACGCAGGGTAATCACAAAAGGAGACGAACAAAATGCGCTACGAGGCGCCAAAGACGCTGGAGCAGGCGATTGCCTTGCTCTCCGGCGCCGCAGGTCAGGCGAGCTTGCTGGCCGGCGGCACAGACGTGCTGATCCAGTTGCGTTCGGGCCGTATCGCCCCCCAACTGCTGGTCGACGTCAAGGCCATCCCCGAGATGCGGGCCATCGTTGCCGATGCCGGCGGCTATCGCATCGGCGCGGCCGTCACTTGCATGGAACTGATCGAGGACGAGGCGTTCGCGCGCGAATGGCCTGGCATCGTCGACGGAGTCAAGCTGATCGGCTCGGTCCAGGTGAAGGGCCGCGCGACGATGGGAGGCAACCTGTGCAATGCCTCGCCGGCTGCGGACAGCGTCCCCGCCCTGATCGCCGCCGGCGCTCTTGTCCAGATCGCCGGACCGCTGGGCAGACGTGAGGCGCCGGTCGAAGATTTTGTCCTGGGTCCGGGCAGGACTTCGCTCGGCAACGGCGAGTTGGTCGCCTCGATCCAGCTGCCGCGGCGCGCGCCGCATTCGGGTGATGCCTATCTGCGTTTCACCCCGCGCACCGAGATGGACATCGCAGTGGTCGGCGCCGCGGTCAACCTGACGCTGGACGGCAAGGGCGTGTGCAGCAGCGCCAGGGTCGGCCTGGGCGCGGTGGCCGCACGCGCATTGCTGGTGCCGGCGGCCGCTGACGCATTGATCGGCACCAAGGTCGACGCGGCGGCGCTCAAGCGTCTGGCCGCAGCCGCAAGCGCAGCCTGCCGGCCGATCGACGACAAGCGCGGTACCAAGGAATTTCGCATCAAGGTCGCCGGCGTGATGGCACGGCGCGCGGCCGCGATCGCGATGCAACGGGCGAGGAGGCAGGGCTGATGTCACGAAATCATGTAAGCACGACGGTCAACGGAGACCAGGTCGAATTTCTTTGCGAAACGGGCCAGACGCTGCTGGAGGCATTGCGCGACGAGCTGCGCCTCACCGGCACCAAGGAAGGTTGCGGCACCGGCGACTGCGGCGCCTGCAGCGTCATGGTCGACGGGCGTCTCGTGTGTTCCTGCCTGATGCTGGCGGTCGAGGCCGAAGGCAAAAGCATTCAAACCATAGAGGGCATGGCCGCCGGTGAAACCCTGCATCCCCTGCAACGCAAATTCATCGAGCATGCGGCCCTGCAGTGCGGTATCTGCACCCCGGGATTTCTGATTGCGGCGCGCTCGCTGCTCGAGCGCAACCCGAATCCGACGGAGGACGAAGTGCGCTACTGGCTGGCCGGCAACCTTTGCCGCTGCACCGGTTATCACAAGATCGTCGACGCGGTGCTCGATGCTGCGCGCGAAATGCGCGGAGCCTGACCATGTCGACCACGCTCAAGTACCAGGAAAAGGAACTGAAGATCGTCGGCACGCGGCCGCTGCGGCCCGACGGGGTCGACAAGGTCACCGGCCGCGCGCGCTTCGGTGCCGACTACAATCTGCCGGGGCAGCTGATCGGCAAGGTGCTGCGCAGTCCGCACGCGCATGCGCGCATCAAGTCGATCGACACTTCGGCGGCGCTGGCGCTGCCGGGCGTCAAGGCGGTGGTCACGCGCGACGATTTCGCCGAAATGCCGGACGAAATGGCGGCGGTGGGCGAATTGATGATCAATTTCCGCGACGTCACGCGCAACATGATGGCGCGCGAGAAGGCGCTCTACGACGGCCATCCGGTAGCGGCGGTCGCGGCGACCAGCGAAGCGGTGGCGAAGGCGGCGCTGGCGCTGATCAAGGTCGAATACGAGGTGCTGCCCCACGTGATCGACGTGGTCGAGGCGATGCGACCGGGCGCACCGCTGCTGCACGAGGACCAGTATACGCAGGGGGTGAAGCCCAAGCCGGAGCGCCCTTCCAACGTGGCCAAACGCCTGGAGTTCGGGCACGGTGACGTCGCGGCGGGCTTCAAGCAGGCCGATGTCATCGTGGAGCGCGAGTTCAACACCAAGCCGGTGCATCAGGGCTATATCGAGCCGCAGGCCTGCCTCGCCAGCTACAGCGCCGATGGCCAGGCGGAGCTGTGGACCTCGACCCAGGGGCATTTTGTGTTTCGCGCCCAGTGCGCCAAGGTGCTGCAGATGGACATATCGAAGATCCGCGTGACGCCGACCGAGATCGGCGGCGGCTTCGGCGGCAAGAACAATATCTACAACGAGGCGCTGGCGATCGCGCTGTCGCGCAAGTCGAGCCACCCGGTGAAAATGGTGATGACGCGCGAAGAGGTGTTCCGCGGCACCGGCCCGACCCCCGGCGCCAACGTCAAGGTCAAAATCGGCTGCACCCGGGACGGGAAAATCACGGCGGCGGAGGCCGAGCTGAACTTCCAGGCCGGCGCTTTCCCCGGCTCGCCGGTGAACCAGGCGTCGATGTGCGCCTTCACGCGATACGATCTCGCCAACGTGCACGTCGTCGGCAACGACGTCACCGTGAACCGCCCGAAGGTGGCGGCTTATCGCGCGCCGGGCGCGCCGATCGCGGTGCTCGGCGTCGAGAGCGTGATCGACGAGATGGCGAAGAAACTCGGCATCGATCCGATCGAATTCCGACTCAGGAATGCCGCGAAAGAGGGCACGCAGACCTACTACGGTCCCAAGCTCGGTCCGATCGGCTATATCCAGACTTTGGAGGCGGCGCGGGCACATCCGCACTATAGCGCGCCCTTGGGACCGAATCAGGGCCGCGGGCTCGCCACCGGCTTCTGGTTCAATATCGGCAACGAAACCACCTGTTCGCTCAATCTGCAGGAGGACGGAACGCTGACGCTGATGCTCGGTACCATCGATGTCGCCGGCGGCTCGCGCGCTTCGATGGCGATGATGGTGGCCGAAGAACTCGGCATCGCGTTCGATCGCGTCCGTCCGGTCGTAGGCGATACCTCCTCGCTCGGCTTCAACTTTCTTACCGCGGGCAGCCGCAGCACGTTCGCCAGCGGCATGGCCAGCGTGATCGCGGCGCGGCAGGTGATCGAGAAGCTGCGCCAGCGCGTGGCGCAGATACGCGAGGTGCCGCTGGAAGCGGTGGCGTGGAAGGACGGCCAGGCGCAGCCCGTCGACAGCAGTGTCCAGCAGTTCGCGCCCATGACCCTGGCGGAGATCGCGAGAATGGCCGGTAAAACCGGCGGTACCGTGGCCGGCCATGCGGAAATCAATGCACAGGGCGCCGGACCCGGCTTCGGCACGCATATCGTCGACGTCGAGGTGGACAAGGAGACGGGCGCGGTCAGGATTCTGCGCTATACCGTGGTGCAGGACGTGGGCAAGGCAATCCATCCGGCCTATGTCGAAGGCCAGCTTCAGGGCGGCGCCGCGCAGGGCATAGGCTGGGCACTGAACGAGGAATATGTCTACGGCGAGGACGGCGTGCTGCAGAACCCCGGCTTCCTCGATTATCGCATTCCGGTGGCGTCCGATCTGCCCTTCATCGATACGGTCATCGTCGAAGTGCCCAATCCCAATCATCCTTATGGGGTGCGCGGCTGCGGCGAAGTTCCGATCATCGCGCCGATGGCGGCCATCGCCAATGCGATCGAGAACGCGACCGGCCTGCGTCTGTGCGAGCAGCCGTTTTCGCCGCCGCGGGTGCTGAAGGCGATCGACGAGGCTGCGGCGGCAAAGCGTTAGACCCGTGGCCAGGATCACGCTGTCGAGCAGCCTGGCGCCGTTCACTGAGGGTGTGTTGGAACTGGAACTGGACGTGGCCAACGTGCGCCAGCTGTTTCAGACGCTGGGCGAGCGCTATCCCGAGCTGCGACCGCAGCTGGAAGCGGGAATCGCCGTTGCAATCGACGGTGAGATCTATCAGGACGCCCTGTTGCAGCCGATCGCCCGCGATAGCGAGGTCATCCTGATTCCGAAAATCGCGGGCGGCTAAACCGGCTCGTTTCGCGCCGGCGCCGACAAAGCGCCACGGTCCTAAACCGGACCAGCCGGAAACAAGCAAAGTACCTTCGGCGGGGGAAAACCCTTATCCCACGAACCAGGGGGGATGCATCCCCCCGTGTTGATCCCCCAGCGCACGCGTCCTCGCCATTTATCGAAATCTTTGCCGTTTCGGTCAACTCTTGACTGACAAGAGATTAAATTCCAGGGCGCGACCGGCAAGCGGAAGCGGAAATTCGGTCGTCGCTTGTCGGGACGCTGTTAAACATTGTTAAACGGGCTTTGAGGCTTGCTACCGCGGTGTAGAGTGAAAGCGGTAAGGGGATAGATTTATCCTCAAGCAGGCGGCCGCGGGCGGCTTAGGGCGCGGTTCGGAAAAATCAGCTCGGAAGCATGTTGTATGGGGCAGCAAAAACGAATTCTTTATATCGAGGACGAGCCCACCCTGCAATGGTTGGTAAAGTGCATCCTCGAGTCGGCCGGCGGTTTCGAGGTGCTGCCATGCAGTTCCGGCGCCGAAGGATTGCGCCGTATCGGGGAATTCGCCCCGGACCTGGTACTGCTCGACGTGATGATGCCGGAAATGGATGGCTTAAGCGTATTGCGCGCGCTGCGAGCACGGCCCGAAAGCGCGGCGCTTCCGGTGATTTTCCTCACTGCCAGGAACGAGGGGCGCGATGAATATCTTTACTCGGGCGCGCGCGGCGTGATCGCCAAGCCGTTCGAGCCTGCCCGCCTGGTAGAGCAGGTGCGCGCCTACGCCGGGAAACCTGCGGTGGCCTAGTTTCGGGCTTTTGGCAGGCGGAAGACTAAGCGCTGGACGTGAAG
>DATKUQ010000328.1:0-7263 GCA_035530495.1 Burkholderiales bacterium | reverse complement strand
GCTGGAAGCATTCAGCGTGCCGCTGTTCTTCACCAACACCCCGGCGATGCCGATTTGACCGGCCTCGGAGACGATTCTCCCGAGGTTGGTGACGTTCCCCTGGGCGCCGGTAATGGCCACGCTCACCCCGGGGGTGCCGGTGTCGAGAAGCTGTACTGTCTGGCCCGCCGCGAGGATCACTTCGCCGTTTGGAGCGTCGATGATGCCGTTGTTGCTCACCGACGGGGCGACGAGGTAGACGCTGCCGCCGCTCGGCGTCGTGATCTGGCCGTCGTTCTGGACGCTGCCCGCATTGGGCGTGGCGCCGAAGTTCAGCCGCCCCGCAAGAAAGTCCTGGTTGGCGACGTTGAGCGTGCTCGCGACGAAGCCGGCGACGTCGATCTTCGCGCCCTGCCCGACCATGATGCCCGCAGGATTCACCAACCACACGTGCCCGTTCGAGCTGAGCGTGCCTAATAGCACCGAAGGGTCGTTGGCCACGACGCGGTTGAGGACGCTGCTCGCGGCGGAGGCCTGGTTGAAGCGCGTGGTTTCGTCTGCGCCGATGGAGAAGCTGTTCCAGTTGATGATGGCGCCGTTGCTGTTGTTGACGTTCAGAACGTCGCCCGTCTGGCTGAAGCTTGCGGCGCCGTTGACCACTTGCGGGCCGGTGGGGTTGGCCCACGCTGGAGTTGTGCTAAAGCAGGCGGAGATGGCTGCGGCAATCAGGCGCTTGCGTGCTGAAAAAACAATCCTCCCCTTCTGTGACATGGCATTCCTCCCTCGCTAGGTAGCGCCCGGACACCTCCGCTATTTGGCGAAGCATCGAAAATAGACAAGGTTGCTGGGCAGGTTTGCGTTGCCAAGTTTTTGTAAAACTTTTTTTGTTAATGATAATGATTCAATGTAACGCAAGCAGCTGTCAATAGTCCGTTTGGCCAAGATTAATGATACCTATGCTAGTAATATGGATATCTCCCTGCGCCACCATCGCTCCCAAGTAATGACTCACAAATGGGCGCGCATCAAACAGCATTTCACTCACATTTATCGCGTATCTTCAAATGGCGGAACCGCCAAACCCCCCCGCCGCAACGTGGGGTATCGGTGATTGGCTATTTAGCTGACACGCGGCTGCCAATTTGGCATTGAGCGGCGCAGTGTCGCTAGTTCGTGAATCGCATACACGAACAAGCTACCTGCTTGTAGAAATCCTGTTTCTCGCAAGGTTTCAGGAGGAAGAAGACCGTGCGTATCGGAGATAAGGCCTAATGAATAAATGCAGCGGCCATCCGCTTCGACCTGGTTCCGACATGAGCGGCAGGCCGCGACTTGTCGTCGGCGATCCCTCCGGTGGATAGGATCAGCTCGAATGAAGTCTATGGACTATTTAAAAATGCAGTACTTCGCGTAGTCCCCGGCTTCGTTCGCCGTCCAGTCACCTTTAGGCTTTGCCTTCAGGTTAGCGCACCACTTGTCGCTGCCGACTTTAGGCGCGCACGCCGACAGAGAAAGCAGCATCGAGACAGATATCGCTATAACAACAGCTCGTGCAATTGGATTCATGGAAAACGGCCTCCGCTAGTTCGGAAAATTCACTTCTGCATTCTTCATTCTTTTGAGTTGGCGGAAGGTGTGGGATTCGAACCCACGAGCAACTTGCGCTGCTGCCGGTTTTCAAGACCGGTGCCTTCAACCGCTCGGCCAACCTTCCGTTGCTGACTTGTACCTACCGGTCTTTCTGCCGGACAGCCTTGCTCAAACCGGCTGGCATTTTAGCATCCGGCGCGGGCTTACCCACGAATCACGAATCGCGCGAGGAGTGGGATCAGCCTCGCGCCGCCTCGCCTCGGTCCGCTCAGAACGAGGGCGGGGATGCTGCGGCACCGCCGCGCGTCGCGCCCGCGCCCGCGCCCACCGCATCCGCCTTTTCATTCGGCGCAACGCGGCCAAGCGCCGGCAACGACGACGGCGTGTCGGAAATTTGCGCACCCTCCGGATCGACGGCGGCGCCGAATTCCGCCGCTGTCTGCGCGCCGGCGGCACAACTGCCATCGCTGTTAAACACGCCACCGCAGGGCTCTGCTTTGGCTTTCTGCTGCAAGTATTCCAGCACCGAAATTCCCAGATTTCTTGCCGCCGTGGCATCCGCTTCGTCTTCGGTCGAAGGACTCATCCCCTGCAAATAGAATTTCTTCAAATCGGCTGCGGTCAAGAGGCTTATCGATTGCGGCGGCACCGCCATTATCGCCTCGTACAGCGACAGCGGAAAATCGAGATCTTCGACATATTGCCGCAGCCGCTTTTGCACCCGGCGGTAATACGCGGGACGGTCCGCGACCTGGCGCGTCGAGGAAAGATATGGCCGGTGGATACCGATCCGTCCTGCGACCGTGCGCCGGGTTCCCCCCATGAACGCGAACACGCAGGAACTCAGGCATTGCTTGCCCCTGGCCACAAATGTGGCCAGGCCGAGCTTGCGCAGCAGGCGGCCCAGCTCCATCGCCGCGTCGACGTCGCCGCCGTCTGCGGCGAGCGATATGGCGTTCCCGGCGATGCGTTGCCTGCCGCGCTGGATCAGGCCTTCCATCACTTTGGCGGCATACAGGTCCTGCTGCCCTATCCAGCCTTGAAGGGAAACCTGCACTTCCTCCGAGGCAACCTGCGTGCCGTCCGCGAGCGTGTGCGGGTAAACGGTTTGCGCTGGATTGGCGTAGTTCCTTGGCGCCGACCAGTGCTGTCGGCCATCGACCTGCTCCGAACTGCGGAACAGCAACTCGGCGCGCAGATCGAAACATTGCAGCAGTAGGGCAAACAGCAGCGCGGTCGCGGCAATGACCGGGCGGCGGTCGCACATCGGCTTGCGCGGACCATGAGTGACCTCGGCTGCGCACCGAATGTCCATTCGACAATTTCGCCTGCGGCTCGTGACTTCCCCCTTGCGTTGCGAGCTGGCGCCGGCAACGCACATGGTGTGGCCAAACAAGCTGATGTTGCGCGCATCGCACCAGCGGCGCAAGCGTGCCAAAAGTCATGGGGCGCGGCCGGCCCACGAGGCTTGAATTATGTGAACCCGCCCCGAAATAAACATTTCGAAACGGGTATTTAAGCTCACCAAGGAGTACAATTACTCGCTTGCAACTTTTTCGCGGTTGACTTAGTCTAATAGCGTTATTGCAATTTTGCGGAGGAACACCATGCAACCTGAATTCAGAACCGTGCGAACCGGCGCCCCGGGCGCAACACAGGATATTGGCCTGCAACAGCAAAAGGTGCTGCGCAACACCTATATGTTGCTCGCGCTGAGCCTGATTCCGACGGCCATAGGCGCCGCGATCGGCACCAACATCGACCTCGGTTTCATGCGTACCAGCCCGATGCTGTCCTTCGTCCTCATCCTGGCCGTGTTCTACGGCTGGATTTATGCCATCGAACGCAACAAGGAAAGCTCGCTTGGCGTGGCACTGCTGCTCGGCTTCACCTTGTTCCTGGGACTGCTGCTTGGACCTCTGCTGCATAGAACGCTGGGCTTCAAGAACGGCACCGAACTGGTGATGATGGCCGCGGGCGGCACGGCTGCGGTGTTCTTCGTGATGGCTGGCGTCGCATCCACCACAAAGCGCGACTTCAGCAACCTCGCAGGCTTCCTCACCGTGGGCGCGGTGGTTATCATGCTCGGAGTCGTGGCCAGCCTGTTCCTGCACAGCCCGGTGCTGTACGTGGTGGTACTGGGCGGATTCGTGGTGCTCTCCTCGCTCATGATCATGTGGCAGGTGAACCGCATCGTAAAAGGCGGCGAGACTAATTACATCTCGGCCACGCTGACGCTGTATATCTCGATCTACAACCTGTTCTCCGCGCTGTTGCAACTGCTGGGCATGGGCGGCCGCAACTAGAAACGGCAAGCTTCAATAGAAAGGGCGGCTGCGGCCGCCCTTTATTTTTTATGGGAGACCCGCCCGCGGGCCGATCGGTCGTCGAGCAGACGCTGGTCGGGGCGGGGACGCCCCTCCTACTTCTCGAACAGCGCCATCGACTCCACGTGCGAGGTATGCGGGAACATGTTGATCACCCCGGCGGCCGCGAGGCGGTAGCCTTTGACATGTACCAGCACCTCGGCATCGCGCGCCAGCGTCGCCGGATCGCAGGACACGTAGACGATGCGCCGCGGTCCGCCTTCGCCGAGTGCCTTCACCACCTCGACCGCGCCGTCGCGCGGCGGATCGATCAGCAGCTTGTCGAAACCGCCGCCGTCGTTACCGACAATGGCCGCGCAATTCGGTGCCTCGAACAAATTGACGGTCTCAAAGCGCGCGCGCGCGGCGAGGCCATTCGCGCGCGCATTGGCCTCTGCGCGCCGCACCAGTACCGCGCTGCCTTCGACGCCCAGCACCTCCGCGCCGCGGCTGGCGATCGGCAGGCTGAAGTTGCCCAGCCCGCAGAACAGGTCGGCGATGCGCTCTCCCGGACGTGGATCCAGCAGCGCCAGCGCCCGCCGCACCAGGATGCGGTTGACCGCGTGATTGACCTGGGTGAAGTCGGTCGGCCGAAAGTGAATCTGCACGCCGAACTCGGGCAGCGAGTAGAAGAGCGGCGGCGCATCGGGCGGAAAGAAGGGTTCGGCCGTATCCGGCCCTGCACGCTGCAGCCAGAGCTGGACGCCGTGCTGCGCCGCAAAGGCCCGCAGCGCGTCCTCGTCGTCTGCGCTCAAGGGATCGAGTATGCGCAGCACCAGCACCGTTACAGCTTCGCCGACGGCAAGTTCGATCTGCGGCAGGCGCGTGGGATTCGACAATCCGGCGATCAGGCTGCGCAAGGGCAGGAGCAGATCGGAAATCGGCCGCGGCAGGACTTCGCAGCTCGTCATGTCCGCGATGAAGCTGCTTTTTCTCTCGTGAAAGCCGACCAACACGCCGCCCTTCTTGGGCACCAGCCGCACCGACAGCCGCGCGCGGTGGCGGTAGCCCCAGGATAGGCCGTAGACCGCGCGCAGCATTGTCTCCGGCCGCAGCTTGCCGATGTGCCACAGACTGTCTTCGAGTACGCGCTGCTTCGCGGCTACCTGTGCACGCGCCTCAAGGTGCTGCATGCTGCAGCCGCCGCATACGCCGAAGTGCGGACAGCGCGGCAGCTCCCGCTCCGCGCTCGGCTCATAGATCGCAGTAGCGGTCGCCAGTTCGTAGCTGGGTTTGCGCCGGTAACTGGCATAGGAAACCGTCTCCCCGGCCAGGCCGCCTTCGATGAATATCGCCTTGCCCTCGACGCGGGCGATGCCGCGCCCCTCGCGGTCCAGCGATTCGATCACCACAGTCATCAATTATTTCCAGGCCTGGAGGAATTCGCGCCAGTGCGATTCGGACGACTTTCCCAGGGTCGCGCGCACGAGCTCGGCCTCGCGCTGGTACTGTGCCGCATCGAACACGCCGCGCAGCAGTTGAAAGCGCAAATACAGCAGATAGGTGTTGGCCGCGTCGGTCTCGCAGTAGCTGCGGATTTCGCGCAGCTTCCCGTCGAGATATGCGCCCCACACCTGCGAGCCGTCCATGCCGAGCTTGCCCGGAAAGCCGATCAGTTTGGCCATCTCGTCCAGCGGCACGTTGTTGCGCGGCTGATACAGCGCGAGCAGGTCCATCAGGTCGAGATGGCGCGCGTGATAGCGGCTGATGTAGTTGTTCCACTTGAAGTCGCGTTCGTCCTCGCCTTGGTCCCAGTAGCGCGGCGCGGAAATGCCGTGCACCAGGCTGCGGTAGTGCAGCACCGGCAGATCGAAGCCGCCGCCGTTCCAGGACACGAGCTGCGGCGTGTATTTCTCGATGCCGTCGAAAAAGCGCCGAATCAGCTCGGCTTCGCCGTCCTCGGGCGTGCCCAGAGACCAGACGCGGAAGCCGTCGCCTTCGCGCAGCGCGCAAGCGATGGCGATGACGCGCTGCTGATGCGACTGCAGGAAATCGTGGTTCGCAGCGGTACGCCGGCGCTGAAAGGCGATCTCGGCGACGTCCCTGTCGGAAAGCGCAGGGTCGAGGTCGTACAGACGCCGCAGACCGTCGCAGTCGGGCGCGGTTTCGATGTCGAACGCTAGTACCGGCGTCATGCGGCGCTTCTAGTCGGGGAAAATACCGGTCGACAGATAGCGGTCGCCGCGGTCGCAGACGATGGAGACGATGACCGCGTTTTTCACTTCGGCCGCGACGCGCAGCGCCACGCACATGGCCCCGCCCGACGAAATTCCGCCGAAGATTCCCTCTTCGCGCGCCATGCGCCGGGTCATCTCCTCCGCATCGGCCTGGCTCACCGACTCGACGCGGTCCACGCGCGCGGCCTCGTAGATGCGCGGCAGATAGGCCTCGGGCCACTTGCGAATGCCGGGAATCTGCGAGCCCTCGGTCGGCTGGCAGCCTACGATCTGCACCTGCGGATTCTTTTCCTTGAGAAAGCGCGACACCCCCATGATGGTGCCGGTGGTGCCCATGCTGGAAACGAAGTGGGTGATCTTCCCCGCGGTGTCGCGCCAGATTTCCGGTCCGGTGCCTTCGTAGTGTGCGAGCGGATTGTCCGGATTGGCGAACTGATCGAGGATTACGCCCTTGCCCTCATCGCGCATTTTTTCGGCCAGGTCGCGCGCGCCTTCCATGCCGCCCGCCTTGGGCGTAAGGACGATCTCGGCGCCGAAAGCGCGCATGGTCTGGCGCCGCTCCACCGACAGGTGGTCGGGCATGACGAGCACCATGCGATAGCCGCGCATCGCCGCGGCCATGGCGAGCGCGATGCCGGTGTTGCCGCTGGTCGCTTCGATCAGGGTGTCGCCGGGCTTGATCGTGCCGCGTTGCTCGGCGCGCACCACCATGGACAAGGCCGGCCGGTCCTTGACCGAGCCGGCCGGGTTGTTGCCCTCGAGCTTGGCAAGGATGATGTTGCCCTTGCCGTCGTTGGCCGGGCCGGGGATGCGCTTGAGGCGCACCAGCGGCGTGTTGCCGACGCTGTCTTCGATACTCGGGTATGCGCTGCGCGTAGTGTTCATTTGCCCAGCAACTCCTCGCAATAGTCCGCCACGCCCTCTTCCACCGTCAGGAACGGTGCGTCATAGCCGGCACGCCGCAACGCGGCGTTATCGGCTTCGGTATAGCTCTGGTACTTGCCTTTGAGCGCATCGGGGAAAGCGATATATTCGATCATGTTTTTCGCGCGCATGTCATCCAGCGTAAGCGCGGCCTGGCCCTGGTCGCGCAGGCAGGCGTTGATCGTCGCCACGGCGACATCGTTGAAAGTCTGCGCGCGGCCGGTGCC
>DATKUQ010000327.1:0-2033 GCA_035530495.1 Burkholderiales bacterium | reverse complement strand
TTCGGTCATTGCATTACTCCAGAAAAAGAACAGGCTGCGCTACGACCTTGCCGGGCTTCGGATAGTCAATCAGCCCAAGGGTGCGAAGCCGGCCAAGATTGTTGAAATATCCGCCTGACGTTGGTGATTGATCCGTTGCTTCGGCTAAATCATTTTTGTTAATCTCGCCTGGGTAAATATGGATCAGCTTGCGCAGGATCCTCGCCTGTGGCTGCGGCAGTCGGTTCATCACCTGGTCTTGCAGCTCGGCGCTGGTGCCCGGCACGTCCGCGGCCTCAGCCACCGCGCGCCCAGCGTCCGTCAGGACGACTTGCCCGCCGGTCGGGTATTCGATCAGCCCGGAGCTGCGCAACTTCCCGAGATTGTTGAAATAGCCCCCGCTGGTCGGGCTCTGGTCCGACAGTAGGGCCAGCTGGATCTTGTCCACCATTGGCATGCGCACGCCCTCCGCCCAGGCCAAGGCGTTCAGAATGCGCTGCTGTGGCCGGGAGACTTCCGGAGAACCAGAATTCTGACGATGGCGAGGCGTGGATAGGGCAGGGAGCGCGGCGCGCGCCGCCGGCGGAGCCTTGGTATCCAGGCGCTGGAGCGGCCTTGGAGCCGCGTTTTGACCATCCTGGTGCGTCGGCCGGCTGCCTCTCCAAGCATGAAGATCACGTCTGAAGTCGCCAAGCATTGCGCTTGCGCGCGCGATCGCTTCTTCTGCGTTGCCCAGTCGATCGAGCTGCAAATCCTTAACGGCTTGGGCGTGCCCAACTGCATAGCCCTCCTGCCGCGCAGCCTCGCAGGTTTTGGAAAGCGCCTCCTGGTCAACCGCCGGCCGCTGAGTCGCCGCGGCGCGCTCCAGTTCGGCGATGCGTCGACGTAGCAGCTTCGGATCGTTGGCCTCGGCCTCGCGCACGGCCTCTGCCAGCGCGGCCTTGATCTCGGTCATGTCGACGTCGGCAGCGCGCTTCGGCGCCGGCGCCGCGTGGCCATCGACCGGCGTAGCCGAGCTGTCGAACGTCTTGATCGCGGGGAACTTCACCCGCTCCAGATACTTGCCCTCTGGATACCAGACCCACCCCTCGCCGCGCTGCAGGCTCGCCAGAGAGTCCAGCACCACCTTGCCCGCCACCAGGTCACCGCATCCCTTGATCCAGTCCTGGACGGCCTCGCGGTCCTGCGGCGCCAGCACGCGCATGGCGATCAAGGTGTCCGCGCACGTCAGCGAATCCTTGTGGAGCTTGGCGGGCCGTTGCGTAATCATGGTGAGCCGGATGCCGCGCGATCGACCAGCGCTCGCCAGCGTGTTCGCAGCGTGCAACATCTTCCCCGCCTCGGGATCCGGCACCTTCCCCTGTGGAGCAAACAGGTGCGCTTCGTCCAGCACCAGGTGCAACGGCGTGCGGTTCAGCCGGTGAAGCGTTGTCGCGAAGTCGATAAACCAGCGCGTGCGCTCGCCCACCGTCAGGTTCGAGGTGTCGGCCACCAAGTTGACCCCCTGCTCGACCAGCAGCCGCGCCACGGCCGCGCCGCCCAGCGCCGGCAGCGGCAGATCGCCATGGTCACCGCCAAGCACCAGGATCGGGAAACCCGGGCTCTTGCCGTCGCTCGAGCTGCGCAAACCCCACCAAGCCGAAGTCGGATCCACAATGCCGACACGTCTGCCCGTCGCGAGCATGGGCTCGACAATCGCAACCTTCGTGGCGAACGTCTTTCCGCTCCCGGTTTTACCGAGCACGGCGATGTGCTGATGCAGCGCCTGCTCCGGCAGAATGGCTTTCATCGCTTGTTCCCTATGTCGTCAATGCCGGCGAGCCTGAAATACTCCGCATCCTCGGCGCCGAACATCTCATCGTCGACGTAGCGCTCGAGGTCTTCGAGTTCCTCCTGCGACGGTTCCCGCAGCTGCACGCGCTTCGGCGTTTGGTGCTTGGCTTTGGATCCTCGGCTCATCGCTTGATCTCCTTGAATGGCGGAAAGGGCCACGGCGCCGCAGGATTCAGGCTCGTCTTGCTCAGCGTTTCCTTCGCCGGCGGAGCCGATGTTTG
>DATKUQ010000326.1:0-2892 GCA_035530495.1 Burkholderiales bacterium | reverse complement strand
CGGATACGAGATCTACGTCACCTTCTACGGCGGCGAGCCGACGCTGAATCTCGATCTCATGATGGCGGTGATGCAGCGCCATCCCGACTTTCGTTTCCAGCTGCAGACCAACGGCACCTTGCTCGACCGCCTGCCCGACTGGGTCCTGGCGAGGCTGTCGAACATCCTGGTGTCCATAGACGGCGGCGAGAAAGTCACCGACGGCCACCGCGGGCGCGGCATCTACCGGCGCGTGCTGAAGAACGTCGCCGCGGTGCGCGAGCGCGTCGGCGGCACGCTGACCGCACGCGTGACCTGGAACGACGCCGATACCAGCTTCGAGGAGCTGGACCAGCTTACGCGGTATTTCGACTACGTTTATTTTCAGTTCGTGGCGCAGAACGGCGCCTACGCGCCGCACGCGCTGGCGAAAAAGCGCGCGGTCATGGCGCAGCTGGTGCAAAAATTCTTTGCCGGCGAAACGCTCTATCCCTTCATTCCGATCATGGGCACGGTGCGCAACAAGGTGCTGCCCGCACTCGCGCAGGAACGCTACTCGGGACTGACGCAGTGCCGCGCGTCGACGCACATTTTGAACGTCATGCCCGACGGCAAGATTTTCCCCTGCCCGGATCTGATGTACCTGCCGGAGATGCTGCAGGGGGACGTGGTCGGGAACTGGCTCAAACGCAGCCCCTTGCAGCCGCATCCGAACATGCCCTGCGAGGGTTGCGCCGCGTTCGCCTACTGCCGCCGCAACTGCATGAAGAACCTGCACCTGGCCTACGTCAAGGGCGACGCCGCCTATCGCGAGAATGTGGTCGAACCAATCTGCGATCTGGTGCGCTTCCTCGGCGAGGAAGTCGACCGGCACGACCCGCATGGCTGGTATGCGCGCATGCCCGCGTCCGTGCGCGAGCGCGTGGCCGACTGCCCGGTCTACGAATACGTCGAGGTCATGCCCTGAACTGTAGGAGGGGCGCCCTCGCCCCGACCGGCGCCGGCACGAAGCCCGATCGGTCCGAGGGCGCCCCTCCTGCGAAGTTGTGGGAGGCCCGCCCTCGGGCCGATTGTTGGTCGTCCATGGCACATGTCGGGGCGAGGGTGCCCCTCCTACAAAATCGGTAAAGATCAGCGCAGCGCGTGATTCGCGAGCAGGGCGGCGGTGAGCAGCAGTACCGCGCCGGCCTGATGCGCCGCTGCCAGCGGCACCGGGACCACCAGCAACAGGGTAGATAGCCCGAGCGTGATCTGCAGAGCCAGCATTCCCAGCAGCAGATTGGCGGCGAGGCGCGCGCGCGGCGTGAGCGCCACGCCGCGCGCTTTCAGCCAGAACCAGGGAACGAGCAGGGCGAGCAGCCAGGCGCCCAGGCGGTGATCGAACTGCACCGTCGCGAGGTTGTTGAAGAAATTGAGCGGCCAGGGCCGGAGCATGAAAATCTCCGGTGGCACCCAATGACCGTTCATGAGCGGAAAGGTGTTGTAGGCGAAGCCGGCGTGGGTGCCGGCGACGAAGCCGCCGGTGAACACCATGTAGGCGACCAGCGCGGTGATGACCCAGGAGAACCGGCGCAGCCGCGGCTGCCCCGCGCCAGCCGCTCCCGCGCCGGAATAGAGCAGGCCCAGCGCGGTCCACAGCATCGCGGCATAGATCGCGAGGGCGATGGCCAGATGCGCGGTCAGACGGTACTGCGACACGCGCGGGTCGTCCACCAGGCCCGATTTCACCATGTACCAGCCCATCGCGCCCTGCAGGCCGCCGAGCACGAAAATGCCGGTGAGCCAGAGCGCCAGCGGCCTGTCGATGCGCCCGCGTCGCCAGAACCAGATCAGCGGCAGGAGGAACACGAAGCCGATCGTGCGGCCGAGCAGCCGATGGAAGTATTCCCACCAGAAAATCGACTTGAACGCGGCCAGGCTCATCCCCTCATTGATTTTCCGGTACTCGGGCGTAAGTTTGTATTGGTCGAAGGTCTCGGCCCATTGCGCTTGGCCGAGCGGCGGCACGGCGCCGATGATGGGCTGCCACTCGACGATGGACAGCCCGGAGTGGGTGAGCCGGGTTACCCCGCCCACCACGACCATCGCAAACACCAGGGCGCAGCAGACGAGCAGCCAGGCCGCCACCACGGACTTGGAGCGCGCCTCGGGCGCGCCGCCGGAATCGATGGAAGTCATGTCTGCGGAAAGGGGATTCATCGGGACAGTTCTGGGCGGATCAGGGCGGGACGAGCTTGCCCGCATAAGGGTAATCGAAACCGGCCGCGGCATCCAGTACCACCGCCGGCAGGTGCAGCCCGGGGCAGCTCGACGCGAGGTAGCGGCGCGGAGCGAGGTTCTGTTATAATCCGGCCCTCGCGCCTGTAGCTCAGTTGGATAGAGTACTTGGCTACGAACCAAGGGGTCGTGGGTTCGAATCCTGCCAGGCGCGCCAATAAATAGTGTCAAATTAAGCGGTTAGGTCTACTCGGCCTAGCCGCTTTTTCTTTGGTTGTACTATTCAAGCATCTTTGTACTATTCAACCGACGCCACCGAGCGGTTTGACAACCTCCGGCTTGCGTCGGTAGATCGCATCGGTAGTCCTTGCATCGGCATGCGATAGCAGCGCTCTGGCATGTTCCAGAGACGTTGCATCGCTCGCGCACTTGGCACGCAGGTCGTGTTCGGTGAAGCGGTTCTCGACCTTGGTCTCCTCAATTACGCGGTCCATGAACCTTTGCCACATGCTGTCCCATCCGTGCGACTCGCCCGTAGCCTCATCAATGTAACCCTGGCCATTGCGCTTGCAGAAGAGAAATGGGGAAATAACGGGACGCATCGCCTTGACTAACTCGACCGTGGCACGCAACTCAGGGGTCCATGAGTAGACAGTACGCTTGCCGGTGCTGGCTGCGGTCTTGTGCCGCTGGATG
>DATKUQ010000325.1:0-2981 GCA_035530495.1 Burkholderiales bacterium | reverse complement strand
ATTTTTTCCAGCTGGCCATGTCGTCGACCTTTACGTCGTACTTCGCCATCTTGGCCACCGCCTCTTTGTGCGCCTCCGCCTCGATGCTCTGGAATGCTTCAGCCAATTTGTAGGCGTACTTGGCCAGGTCGACCGGGTTGGGTTTGGTCTGCTGCGTGGTGAGCATGACGCGGCCGACCAGTTCAACATAAATCCGGGCCGCGAGGTCTCTGGTCCGCGCTTCGGCAGACAGGGCGGAGGAATCAGGGGCACCGTGGTCGCTCATGGAACTCGCCTTCGTGTGAATGTTGATGTTGCCGGAACACGCATTATGCCGCATCGGGCGGCCGTGCCGCGCTACTCGACCGCCGCCGCCACGCTTGGCCGCCCGAATGGCGGCCGCGACAGCCAGATCACCGGGATCAGGGCGATCAGCAGGCAGGCGGCAAGCCAGAAGATGTCATTGGTCGCGAGCATATTGGCCTGTCCGGAGAGCAAGCGGCCGAGCACCGCGTGCACCTGATCCGGCGGCATGCCTGCGGCGGCCAAGTGCTGGGAGTATATGGTGGTCTGGGGCGAGTAGATGCTGATGTGCTCGGCAAGCTGCACGTGGTGCACCGATTGGCGCCGGGTCCAAAGCGCGATCGCGAGCGAAGTGCCGAAGCTGCCGCACATGGTGCGCAGGAAGTTTTGCGTGCTGGTGGCCGAGGCCATGCGGTCCGGGGCAATGCCGCCGACATTGATGATCACCAGCGGCGCGAAAAACATCGCGACCGCCACGCCCTGAAACAACTGCGGCAGCGCGATGGTGGCGAAGTCCGCGCCGGTGGTGAAACCCGCGCGCCAGAAGAAGCAGAACGCAAAAATGATGAAGGCCGCGGTGGCGAACTTGCGCGGATCGGTGCGCTGCAGGTTGCGGCCGACAATCGGCGCGAGGATGATGGCGAAGACGCCGACCGGCGCCAGCGCATAACCGGCCCACTGCGCGGTATAACCCATCTGCGTCTGCAGCCACAGCGACAGGATCACCATGGTGCCGAGGTAGAGCCCGTAGGTGAGGCTCAGCGCGAGCACGCTCATGCCGAAATTGCGGTGGCGGAACAGCTCCAGGTCCACGATGGGGTGCCGGTCCGTGAGCTCCCACACCAGGAACACGCTGAAGCTCACCACCACGACCACCGCCAGTATCACGATGAACTTCGAATTGAACCAGTCGAGCTCGTTTCCCTTGTCCAGCAGCACCTGCAGGCAGCCGACCCAGATCACGATCAGCGCCATCCCGACGCGGTCCAGCGGCCGCTGGCGCAGCGGCGTCTCGCGGTCCTTGAGCAGTTGCCAGGTGCCGAATGCCGCGATAATGCCTGTGGGCACATTGATGAAAAATATCCAAGACCAGTGCGCGTTGTCGGTGATCCAGCCGCCTAGCAGCGGCCCGACGATCGGCGCGACCGTGGTGGTCATGCTCCAGATCGCGAGCCCCATGCCGCGCTTTTCCGGCGGGTAATTGCCGATCAGCAGCGCCTGCGACAGCGGCACCATGAATCCCGCCATGGCGCCCTGCAGCACGCGCGCGGTGATCAGCATCGGCAGCGTCCATGACAGCCCGCACAGAAAGGAGGCGAAGGTAAACAGCGCCGTCGCGATGCAGAACATGCGCGCCTGGCCGTAGCGATCGGCGAGCCAGCCGGTGAGCGGCACGGTGATGGCGTTGGCGACCGCGTAGGAAGTGATGATCCAGGCGCCCTGGTCGACTGCCGCGCCCAGGTCCCCGGTGATCGCGGGCAGCGATACGTTGGCGATGGTCAGGTCGAGCACCTGCATGAAATTCGCCGCCGACAGCAGCAGGGTCAGCAGTACCGGGGTGCGGTGCTCGGCGGCAGGCGCAATGCTCGGCAGAGCGACGGTAGCCACGGGATTCAGTGCGCGCCGTGTGCGGGCTGGACGGCCTCAGCGGCTTTTTCTGCCCGGAGCGCGGCGCTGGCATTGCCGCCGTTGGCCGCGATGATGGCCGCGACGCGCTGATCGGCGAGTTTCGTAAGAGAGGTAAAAACCTTGGTCCGGTAGGCCGGTCCGGTGCTCGTGTTCCCGGACTCAAGCGTGCCGCCGCGCTGGTGCGTGTTGATCTCGACCTGCATCGACAGGCCGAGCCGCAAGGGGTGGCGCGCGACCTCGGCCGGTTCGAGCGCGATGCGCACCGGCACGCGCTGCACCACCTTGATCCAGTTGCCGGTCGCGTTCTGCGGCGGCAGCAGGGCGAACGCGGCGCCGGTGCCGGCGCCGAATCCGGCCACGCGGCCGTGGAATTTGACCGCGCTGCCGTAGACGTCCGCGGTCAGCGTCGCCGGCTGTCCGACGCGCAGATCGAGCAATTGCTCCTCCTTGAAGTTCGCATCCACCCACACCTGGTTGAGCGGAATCACTGCCATCAGCGGCGTGCCCGGACTGACGCGCTGTCCGAGCTGCACAATGCGTTTGTCGACGATGCCGGAAACGGGGGCGGGCAAGGTGGTGCGCGCGTAGGCCAGATACGCTTCGCGCACGCGCGCGGCGGCGTTCTGCACATCCGGATGGGTTTCCACGGTGGTGTGGTCGACGAGGGTCTTTTGCGCGGCGAGTTGGCGCTCCGCCACGTACAGCGCGGCCAAGCTGCTCGCGACGGCATTGCGCGCGTGCTGCAGATCCTCGGCTGGCAGGGCGCCGGTGCCGGCGAGCGAGGCGCGCCGCGCGAGGTCCTCGCGGGCGCGCGCGAGTTCGGTCTTGCGCAGCGCTACCGTTGCCTCGATCTCGGCGGTCGTCGCCATGAGATTGCGCACCTGGCGCACGCTGCGCGCGAGCGCGGCCTCGGCCTGCTCGAGCGCGATGCGCGAATCGGCCGGGTCCAGGCTGACCAGCGTCTGGCCTGCCTTGACGTAATCGGTATTGTCGGCGTCGATGGCGAGCACGGTGCCGTACACCTGCGGCGTGATCTGCACCATGTTGCCCCCGACGTAAGCGTCGTCGGT
>DATKUQ010000324.1:0-2004 GCA_035530495.1 Burkholderiales bacterium | reverse complement strand
CCGGTCGAGAAAAGGATTGCGCAAGCCGGCCGGGGCGCGAAAGAACAAGGGCCGCTGGCCGGAAATCGCAGCGAGCGTGTCCTGGGCGGCCTGCAATTCACGCATGAGCCCGGCAGGCCCCATGAGCGCAAAATAGTGACGGTGATGCTGGCTGTGGTTTTCCACGGCATGGCCGCGGCGCACGATTTCTCGGCACAGGTCCGGGTAACGCGCGGCTTTTTCCCCGATGCAGAAAAAGGTGACCTGCACGGCGTAGCGATCCAGCGTATCGAGTACCTGCGGAGTAACGACGGGATCGGGGCCGTCGTCGATGGTGAGGGCGATTCCGTTCTTGGCGGCGGCTGCAGCGGGCAGCTGCGTCCAGTTTGGCCCCAGCCAGTGGCTGCGCGGCCACAGCCCGACGAGCGTGATCAGGCCGTGATCGGCAAGCACGGCGCCCAGCGCCCAGGGCCATTGCCCAGGCTCGGCGATGACGGCAATCAAGGCCAGCAGATGCAGCGCGATGGATGCGCGGATCAACGGCGCGGGTCGCCAGCGTGAATTACGCATCGGCTTGCCTGGCGAAAATCGCGGAATAAATCAGCGCCAGGATGACGCCCGGCGCCACGGTCACGCCCATCGCCTGCAATATCGACACGCTGGAAAACGAAAGCAGGCCGAAACCTGCGACGGTAGTGAGGCTGGCGAACAGCATCGACGCGAGGGTGCGGGGGGAGATGGCATGGTCGCTCGGGTTGGCTTTGTCCCTTGCCTCTTTTGCCGGCAGGAGACGGTGATCGGACCGATCGAAAAACAGGGCGTAATTGGAGCCCACCGCGACGACCAGCAGCAAGCCCACCAGATGCAAGATAATCATCTGTTGGCCAAACAGGGTCAATCCGGCGGTGACGGTGATCACCGCGGCCGCCAGCGGCGCGATGATTCGTATCACGCGCATGGGCGAGCGCAAAACCAGCAGCAGCAATACGATAATGGCAGCCAGCCCGCCTAGCGACAACAGGATGGCTTCATGCAGGTAGCCGGAATACAGGTGATCGGACTCGGCTTTCATATCCACAAACAGGACATTGGGCAAACCTGTCGTGCTCAGTGCAGCACGAATTCGATTCGCATTGATGCTGGCACCCTTAGGCGCAGTAAGCGGCAATAAGGCAGTCCAATGGTGGCCTTGCTCGATGAGCAGCGCAGCGACCGCCATGGCCATTGAGGTTTGATCAAGATCGGCCGCGTGCAGCAAGGGCTGGCTGCGCGCGGCTGCGACGTCGGCCAGAAACGGTGCGAACAGTTGCGCGCGCACCGGTAAGCCCTTAACAGCTTGCGCCAGCCGCGTTGCCAACACGTTCGGGGGCGGCAGGCTGGCCTGGCGTGCCCGCTGCGTCGCAGTGCTGGGAAGATAGCGGCTGGGACTTTCGAATCCGGCGAGTTCGCCTTGATCGACTTGCGTTTGCAGTATCGCGGAAACTTTTTCGGAAGATTCTAGTGCGGATTCCCGGCTCGCGCCTGATACCACCACCAGATAACGCACATCAGGCGCGCCCAGGTCGGCGCGCAGGCTTGCATCCAGCTCGACATCGGCTTGCGATACTGGACTTAACGAGGATATCTTGTCATTCCACAAACTGCCGCGATGCAAGGCGAGGATTGCACAGGCTGCCAGCAGCAGTATCGCTGCCGCCCAGCGCAGTGCGGCAGCGCGCTGTACCAGACGGGACAGGACGAGACCGATAGCGGATAAGTCATGAATGCGAAAGTTCGCCGGCAGCAGATGAGGCAAGACGAAGCGGGTCACCGCTGCGGCGGCCATCAGGCCGGCAATCGAATACAGGCCGAGTTGCGCCAGACCGGGAAAGCCGGACAGCAGCAGCGAAGCAAAGCCGAATATCGAGGTCAGCACACCGAGGCGGACGGTGGGCCAGAAGCGCTTGACCCAGTTCTGCCGCTCCGATCCGCCCTGTTCTGATTGCACGAACAGGTAGATGGAATAGTCCACCGCCTCGCCGAGCA
>DATKUQ010000323.1:0-4814 GCA_035530495.1 Burkholderiales bacterium | reverse complement strand
TGTTCACCACCATCGGTGACAGGATCAATCCGGGATTCAAGAGCACCAAGGCGCTGCTGGACGCGGGCGACATGGCCGGCATTCAGGCGCTGGCAAAGCGGCAGGTCGACGCGGGCGCCGTGGCGCTCGATTTCACCATCGGCGCGCGCGCCAAGGACGATCCGAAATTTCTGCTGGAAGTCATCCGCGCGGTCCAGGCTGCCGCGGCCGTTTCGATCTGCTTCGACTACCCGGAACCCGAGGTCCAGGAGATATGCCTCAAGGCCTACGATCCGGACAAGGCCGGCGGCGCCAAGCCGATCATCAATTCCCTGGCCGAAACCCGCTGGCACATGGTGGATCTGCTCGGCATCCGGCCGTGCAGGGTCATGCTCATGGCATCGGAGCGGCTGGAGGACGGCGTCGGCAAGCCGAACAAGACCGCCGCCGAGATTGCCGCCACGGCAAAGCGCGCGGCGCTGCGGCTGGTGCGCGAGCACGGCCTCACGCTGGACGACATCATCGTCGACGTGTCGATCAGCGCCCTGATCGCGGATACGGCGGGCCTGAACCGCGAGGCGCTGGCCGCGATAGGACTGATCGGCTCCGACCCGGAACTGAAAGGGCTGCACGTCTCCGGCGGCCTGAGCAACATCGCGCAGCAGCTGCCGCCCACGGCGGCGGACGGATCGGATCTCAAACTCCAGCTGGAATGCGCCTTTCTGACCCTGGCGCGCCCCCTGGGCATGGACACGGTGCTCGCCACGCCCTGGCGCGCGTTCCGGATGCTGCCCGAGGACAATTACGTGCTGCGCGTGTTCAGGCAGGTGCTGCAGGCCTCGGGCAGCGACGTGCTGCGCCAGGTCAGAAAGCTTTACCGCAGGGCGGCGAACCGAGAACCTGCGGTAAAATGAATTGCCGTTGAGCAATCGAAAAATTCGGGGTACGCTATTCGGATGGACAAGAAGGCCCTCCTCGTCGCCACCGCCGTGCTGTTGTCGCTTGCCTGGTCCGCATGCACTTCCGGCAATATCAAGCGCGCCGCGTACGAGGCGGCTTACCAAAAGGGCTGCATCGATCGCGTCGGCACACCGAACTGCGATCCCGAGCACCCGACCTACGTGGAATACAGCAGCGACAGAGAGCGCCTGACGCGTCCGGACGCTCGTTGAAGTGCGCACCGCCTGCGCGCGGCTCAGTTCGGATCATTCACGCGCCGCAGATGCCACGGCGCGGTTGAGAATTCGTGGGATTGACGGTACTCTCAGACGATCTCCACCGCCTCGGGGCACTCTGCCTGTGCACTTCGAAACATGATTAGCGAGTTCGCCAAATCCGCGGGCCTGTTGCTGGTCCTGCTCAATCCCTTCCTGGTGATCATCTACCTGGTCGACATGGTCGAAACGCTCGAGCGCAGGGAATTTTCCCAGGTCATGGTCCGCGCGGGCCTGATCGCCACCGTGGTGTTCTGCTGCTTCGCCATACTCGGCGACGCCATATTCTCCGACGTGGTGCAGGCGCAATTTGCCTCGTTTCAGATATTCGGAGGGGTGGTGTTTCTTCTGATCGGCCTGCAGTTCGTGTTCCACGGCCCGACGGCGATCGAGATACTGCGCGGCAAGTCGGAAAACCTCGCCGGCGCAGTCGCCATGCCCGTGCTCATCGGTCCGGGCACCATCAGCGCCAGCGTGGTGATCGGCCAGCGCCTGAATGCGCTGAGTGCATGCGCCGCAGTCATCGCTGCAGTCGGCTTTTTCGTCGCCGTCACACTGATACTCAAGGCGCTGCACGACTTCGTGCGCCCGCGCCACGCGTCCCTCGTGAAGCGCTACATAGAGATCGCCGGACGCATCATGGCACTGATCGTCGGAACCGTGTCCGTAGACATGATCATGCAGGGAATCCTGAACTGGTCGCAGAAATTCTGAGCATCAGCGGCCGAACGCAGGTTCGCCTCCTTCCATGCGGAAACAAGGCCGGGCCGCTGCAAGACCCTGCGCGGCTCAGCCTTTGAGGCCGGGCATGGAAAAGCCGCACTGCTCGAGCTCGGCGATCAGCGCCTTCGATTGTCCGTCATCGACCGCCACCAGCGGCGGACGCACCGTGGCCCAGCCGGGGTGGCCGCTCCAGTGCGCGATCGCGCGTTTCATCGCCGGGATCATGGGATATTTCTGGAAGATGTTGCGTATGCGGTCCAGACCTTTTTGCATGTCGTCCGCGGCGTCCGATTTCCATTCTGCGTAGAGCTTGTGGATCGCCGCCGGGTTGACGTTGGCGGTGGCGCTGATGCAGCCCTTGCCGCCGTTGCGCAGGCCCGCGAGCAGGAAGGTCTCGCTGCCGGGAAACACGTCGAAACCGTCCTTGGCGAATGCATCCAGTGTCGCCTTGGTGTTGTTCCAGTCGCCCGATGAATCCTTGGTGCCGGCGATGTTCTTCGGGTAGGCCTTGAGCAGGCGCTCGATCAGCTTCAGGCTGATCGGCACCTGGCTCACCTGCGGGATGTGATACAGGTAAATCTGCAGGCGCGCGTCGCCGACGCGCTCGACGATCTCGGCGAAATTGCGGAACAGGCCGTCGTCGGACACGCCCTTGTAGTAGAACGGCGGCAGCATCAGCGTGCCGGCGCAGCCGAGCTTCACCGCATGCGCGGTGAGCCGCACCGAGTCGGTGAGCGCGCAGCAGCCTGTGCCTGGCATCATGCGCGCCGGATCGACACCGGCTTCCACCAGCTTTTCCAGCAATTGCATGCGCTCGTCCGCGGCGAGCGAGTTCGCCTCGGAATTGGTGCCGAACACCGCCAGGCCGACGTTGTTCGCAACCAGCCATTTGCACTGGCGCACGAAGCGCTCGGTATCCGGGCTGAGGTCGGGCTTGAACGGGGTGACGACGGGGGACAGTACTCCGGTAATGCGTTGGCTCATGTTAGTTGCTCCAGTTACGATTCAAATCTTTCTAGGTGCCTCGCTTCCCCCTCACCCTCACCCCGCAAGCCGGGGCGAGGGGACGTTCGGTGCTCAGGCCTTGCGCAGGAAATCGAAATCGCAGCCGTCCTCGGCTTGCAGCACGCTGCGCATGTACAAACTGGCGTAGCCGCGCTCCGCCCGCATTTGCGGCGGCGGCAGTGCGCTGCGCCGCCGCGCCAGTTCGGCCTCGTCGACCAGCAGCTCGAGGCGGCGCCCGGACACCGACAAGCGGATGCGGTCGCCGTTTCTCACGAGCGCCAGCGGCCCGCCTACGGCGGCTTCCGGGGAGACGTGCAGCACGATGGTGCCGAAGGCGGTGCCGCTCATGCGCGCATCGGAGATGCGCACCATGTCCTTGACGCCGGCGCGCGAGAGCTTGGCCGGGATCGGCAGGTAGCCTGCCTCGGGCATCGCGTAGCCGCTTTTCGGTCCGGCATTCTGCAGCACCAGAAAATCGTCCGCGGCGACGTCCAGATCGGGCGCATCGATGCGCGCGGCGAGATCGTCTAGCGATTCGAACACCACCGCCCGGCCCTCGCGCTCGAACAGCTTCGGGTCGGCGGCTGATTGCTTGATCAGCGCCCCCGCCGGCGCCAGATTGCCGCGCAGCACGGCGATGCCGCCCTGCGGATAGATCGGATGGGCCAGCGTGCGGATCACATCCTGGGCGAACGGTGCCGGGGCGCCGTCCCGTTCTTCTCCCAGGCTGCGCCCGGTGACGGTGAGCGCGTCCAGATGCAGCAGCGGCCGCAGCTCGCGCAGCAGCGCCGGCATGCCGCCCGCCTTGTGGAAGTCTTCCATGTAGTGCAGCCCCGAAGGCTTCAGGTCGAGCAGCACCGGCGTGTCGCGCCCGAGGGCGTCGAGCCGGTCCAGGCCGAGCTTGATGCCGAGGCGCCCGGCTATGGCAGTGAGATGAATGATGCCGTTGGTGGAGCCGCCGATCGCTAGCAGCACGCGCAGCGCGTTCTCGAACGCCTTCGCGGTGAGGATGCGATCCGGCGTCAGGCTGGAGCCCGCCATTTCCACCGCGACCGCGCCGCTGCGCTCGGCGATGCGGATGCGGTCCGCGGTCACCGCCGGCGGCGAGGCGCCGCCCGGCAGCATCATGCCCAGCGCTTCGGTGACGCAGGCCATGGTGCTGGCGGTGCCCATGACCGAACAGGTGCCGACGCTGGCCACCAGCTGGTTGTTCACGCGCGCCACTTCGTCTTCGTCGATCTCCTGCGCGCGGAAGCGCGCCCAGTAGCGGCGGCAGTCGGTGCAGGCGCCGACGCGCACGCCGTCGTGCGAACCGGTCAGCATCGCTCCGGTCACGAGCGCGATCGCCGGCAGGCCGGCAGAGGCCGCGCCCATCAGCAGCGCCGGCACGGTCTTGTCGCAGCCGCCGATCAGCACCACCGCGTCCATAGGCTGGGCGCGGATCATTTCCTCGACGTCCATCGACATCAGATTGCGCAGGAACATCGAAGTGGGTGAGGCGAAGCTCTCGTGGATCGAGATGACGGGGAACGCCATCGGCAGTCCGCCTGCGAGCATCACGCCGCGCTTGACCGCCTCGATCAGCTGCGCGCTGTTGCCATGGCAGGGATTGTAGGCGCTGCCGGTATCGACGATGCCGACGATGCGCCGGTCGAGCGCGTCGTCGGTGTAGCCCGCGCCCTTGATGAACGCCTTGCGCAAAAACAGCGAGAAGCCGCTGTCGCCGTAGCTGGTGAGGCCTTTGTGCAAGCCTTTCTTGTCCTCGCTCAAGATGTTTCCAGTGCCGAAGTGAAGCGGATTAGTCGATGCTGCTCGGGTCGCCGTCGAATTCCATGGGCGTGAAGAAGCCGCCGTGGAACTGCGCCGAGATTTCGTTTTCCTTTTCCCCGCGCG
>DATKUQ010000322.1:0-9429 GCA_035530495.1 Burkholderiales bacterium | reverse complement strand
CGAGTGGTGCCGCGAAATGGAAGGCTCGGACGTGTGCTTCGCACCGGTATTGTCGCTGGCCGAAGCGCCGCAGCATGCGCACAACCGCGCGCGCGGCGCTTTCGTCGAAATCGACGGTGTGACCCAGCCCGCGCCGGCGCCGCGCTTTTCGCGCACCCCAGGCGCGGTCGCGCGATCGGCGCCTAGGCGCGGCGAAGGCGGGGCGCAGGCGCTCGCCGACTGGGGCTTCGGCAAAACCGAGGTCGAGGATTTTCGCGCGCGTGGCGCGCTGATGGTAGATAGCTGAGGGCGCCGCGCGACGCGCGCTCAGCCTGCACCCGCGTGGCCGCGCCGGCCTGGCAGGGCCAGCCTCAACGCCTCCCGCCAGACACGGTGCTTGTAGGCGCGGGACATGGATGCGTTGGCCGGGCTCGTCGAGGGCAGGCGGGTATAACGCTGCGGACCGAATCCCTGCGCGAGTAAAGGCAGCACGTGCTTGCGGTAGCAGGCCTCGGCCTTGGCGCCGTTGAAAAACACCTGCGCAATCGCGGGATGGGCACGGTAGAACGCTACGAAATCATTGGCGCGTATGCTGGCGTCGTCGATCGCGGAATCGAGGCTGCCCTCGCGCGCGCAGGATGCGAGCACATCCCACAGCGCGATGCCGCGGGATTTCAGCGCCTTTGCCCTGGCCGCATAGGGCAAGGAAGGTTCCGCACCCGTGGTTTCGGCGAGGATGCGCCAGAACAGATTCTGCGCGTGCGCATAGTATTGTCCGGCCGCGAGCGAGGCCTCGCCCGGCATGCTGCCGAGAATCAGGATACGCGCCTTGGCGTCGGCTATCGGAGGAAAACTCTGAACCTGAGGCATCGCGTCATTGCCTGGGCTGCACTTTGTCCGGAATCTTCATCGGCGGCCGCCTCGAGATGATTTTGTCGCCGAACAGGAGCGCCCATACCAGCCAGGCACCAAGAACAGCCAATATGGCGCACACGATCACGACCTTGCGCAAGGTCCGGCGCTGTGCAGTCTCGGATTCTTCGATGCCGTCGAGCGTCTTGCGCACTTTGCGCAGCGCCGTCTGCTCCGCAATGCGCTGCGCGTGCGCCTCGATCTGTGCGCGCTCGGACTCTTTCAGTGTCTCGCCGCTCATGCCGCCCAGTTTACTTCAGAGCCGCGGCGGCCGTCGTCGCGCCGCCGGCATGCGCCCGCGTGCAGCGCGCTTGCCGAACCAGACACTCAAGCATTCGCGCCCGGCTTCGCGCTCCGGCGCAGCCACAGCTTGCGCACTTCCTCCAGCGTCCACATCGCGATCGCAAAGGCGACGGCGAGCAACCAAGCCTTCGCTGTAACCGGTGCGGTGCCAAACAACCAGTTGCCTGCAGGCGTGTAGACCACCAACAGGATCAGGCTCAGCTCCACCACGATGCCGAGCGCGATCAGCGGGTTGCCGAGCAGGCTGAAGGAAAGCGACGATTTCAGCGGGTGCCGACAAAGAAACAGGTTCGCCACCTGGGTCACCACGATCGCGACCAGGCAGGCCGTGGTCGCCTGTAGGTACAGCGGGTCGGCCTTGCCCGGCAACTCGCCGTAGCGCCAGCCGGCCGCATCGAGCACGAAGAAGAACAGCGCCATCGCCGCCGCGGCTTCGAGCACGCCGAGGAACAGGTAGGCGCGGGCGATCAAACCCGGCGACAGTAGCCGCTGTGCGCGCGCTCGCGGCGGGCGCTTCATGACCTCGGGATCGGGACGCTCGGCGCCCAGCGCCAGCGCGGGCAGCATATCGGTGCCGAGGTCCACCGCCAGGATCTGGATGACCGTCAGCGGCAGCGGGATGCGGAAGAAAACGAAAGCGAGATAGGGCACGATCTCCGGAATATTGGAGCTCAGGATGTAAGTGAGGAACTTTTGGATGTTGTCGAACACCGCGCGCCCCTCCTCGATCGCCGCGACGATGCTGGCAAAATTGTCGTCGAGCAGGATCAGGTCGGCCGCCTCCTTGGCCACATCGGTGCCGGCGATGCCCATGGAAATGCCGATGTCGGCGGTCTTCAGCGCCGGCGCGTCGTTCACCCCGTCGCCAGTGACGGCGACGATTTCGCCCTTTTTCTTGAGTGCCTGCACGATGAGCATCTTCTGCTCGGCGGCGACGCGCGCGAATATGATCTCCTTCGCATCCAGCGCCAGCTGCAGCAGGGTCGGCGACATCGAACGCAGCGCGTCGCCGCTGATCACCGACGGATGTTCGCCCTGCACCAGACCGATCTCGCGCGCGATGGCAAGCGCCGTTTGCGGATGATCGCCGGTCACCATGATGATGCGGATGCCTGCCGAAGCGCAGCGCGCGACGGCCCCGGGCACTTCGGGCCGCGGCGGGTCTTCGAGCCCGACCAGTCCGTCCAGGGTCATGCCGCGCTCGTCGATCGGCATGCCGTCGTCGATCGCGCAATGGGCGAAGGCCAGCACGCGCAGGCCGGCCTCCGCCATCTGCTCCTGTGCCGCCAATAGGCGCGTCCTCGCGGCGGGATCCAGCGGCGCGATGCCGGCATCGAACTGGACCAGGTCGCAGACCGCGAGCACTGTTTCCGGGGCGCCCTTGCAATAGAGCATGCGGCCCTGCGGCGTGTCGCACAACACCGACATGCGCTTGCGGTCGGTGTCGAAGGGCAACTCGTCGATGCGCGTAAAAGCGTCCAGCCCGCCAACCACCTCCCGGCCCATGCCGGCCAGCGCCATTTCCATCGGGTCGCCCAGCAATTTGCCCTGGCCCTGCTCGCCCGCTTGCGCGAGGTCATGGCACAGCGCGGCGTTGAGGAACAGCTGGGGATTGTCCTGCGCCAGGCGCACCAGCGCGGCCTGATCATCCCAGGCGACGAAGCCGCCACCCAGCCACAGTTGCCGCACCGACATGCGGTTCTGCGTCAGCGTTCCCGTCTTGTCGCAGCAAATGGTCGTGGTCGAACCGAGCGCCTCAACCGCAGGCAGGTGGCGCACCAGGGCGTTGCGCTTGGCCATGCGCTGGGTCGCCATCGCCAGCGACAGCGTCACGGTCGGCAGCAAACCTTCTGGCACGTTGGCGACGATGATGCCGATGGCGAACAGCACGTTCTCCCAGGTCGGCAGACCCAGTGCCTGGCCGACGAAGAACAGGCTGACGCCGAGGCCGGTGGCGAGTGCCGCGACGATGCGCGACAGGCGCGCGATCTCGCGCTGCAGCGGCGAACTCGCTTCGCCCGCGGTTTGCGTCAAATGGGCAATACGGCCGAACTCGGTGCGCATGCCGGTCGCGTACACCACCGCGCGCCCCCGGCCCGACACCACCGTTGTGCCGGCGAGCATGATGTTCTTGGCATACAGCGGCGCATCCTCCGGGCTGGGCTCGGTGTTGCGCATTTTCGGCAGCGACTCGCCCGTCACCGTGGCGGTGTTCACGCGCAGAGCAAAAGCCTCAATCAGGCGGCAGTCGGCCGGGACGAAATTGCCTTCCTCCAGCAGCACGATGTCTCCGGGCACAAGGTCGGTGGCGAGCAGTTCCGCAATTTCGCCGCCGCGCAGCGCCTTGACCTTCTGCGGCAGCAGCTGGCGCAGCGCTGCCACCGCGCGCTCGGCCTTGTATTCCTGCCAGAAGGAAAAGATACCGTTGATGAAGATTACGCCGAGGATGGCGGCGCCGAGGCGCGCCATGCCCTGGTCCGGGTCGAAATGCTCGGCAAAGAATGCCAGCGCCGCCGCCACCCAAAGGATAATGGCGAAAAAATGAGTGAATTCGCGCGCAAAGTTGAGCAACAGGTGCTCGCGACCGAGCTCTTCGACGCGGTTGGGACCATACTCCCGCAATCTGCGCGTGGCTTCGCCCGGCGTGAGACCTGCTGCGGACGATCTCAGACTGGCGAGGGACTGCTCGGCGGTGAGCCTGTGGATGCGCATAGAAACCTCGGTCGGCGCGTTCCGGTCGCGCCGGCTCCACCCAGCCTAATCGCTCAAACAGGAGGCGCTTTGACGTTTCTCAAGTATTGCCGCGCGAACGACCGGCGCTGGCGGCTGGCACAAGCTATCGGGCCGACTTAGGCAGAATATCGTCGGCGCCGCGCCTTGGGGCGCTATTTCCCGGAAATATCCTGCATCATTCCGATGATCGCCGGCCGGTCGACGTAGGTCGCACGCATGATCTTCACTTCCACGTCGATGCTGCTGCCGTCTTTGCGCAAGGCAGCGAAGACATGGCAGACAGGACCCGATTCCAGATCGAACAGACGGCGCGAGCTTTCGGCTGTCGCCGCGAGGTCCTTCTCGGTCAGGACCGACAGCAATTCCTTGCCGATCAACTCGGCTGCGGACGCATAACCGAGAAGCTCGACCATACGCGGATTGCAGTAGCTGAGCTTTTCGTCCTGAACAACGAATATTCCCTCGAACCACTGTTCCACCAGGCTGCGGGCACGGATTTCAGCTTCGGCCAATTCGCCCTCGGCCTGCTTGCGTGCGCTGATGTCGCGCAAGGTGGCGACGGTTCTCAATTCGCCATCGGTGCCGCGCACGATCGTCGCGGAAACCGAGCAGGGAACGAGAGATCCATCGCGGTTCCTGAACACCGATTCCACATCGATAGCCCGGCCGCCGTTCTTGATAGCTTCGAGGATGGTGTTTCTGTACTGGGCGTCGGCATAGAGCGCGTCAATCGACGTGCCGATGAGATCTTCCCTCTTGTATTGTCCGCGGGTCAGCGTCGCGATTTGGGGGCTCATCTCCAGTATGGTGCCGTCCAGAGTCGCCTCGACATAGACGTCCTGCAGGTTGTCGTAGATGTGCCGGTATTTTTCCTCGCTCTCGCGCAGCTTGCGGTTCGCCTTATCCAGTTGCTCCAGCTTGTCGTCGACCTTGCGCGCCAGCGCCGATTCGTGCATTGCATGCGAAGCAAGCTCGTCCAGGGGCGCCGCCGGGGCGGGCGCTTCGCGGCCAGTCCATTGCTGCAGCACCGTGCGCAGTTCCCGCAGAAACACCTCGGCTTCCACAGGTTTGATGAGATAGCGCACCGCGCCCAGCGCCATCGCGAATTGCTCGTCGTCCGCGTGCACATAGGTTGCCGAGTAGAAAATGAACGGAATGCGCCTGAGGGCAGGATCCTGCATCCAGGCGCGGCACAGCGCGAAACCGTCCATCCTCGGCATCAGCACGTCGGAAACGATGGCATCGGGCCGTTCGCGCCGCGCGGCAGCCAAGGCCTCCAGCCCGTCGCCAGCGAGCGTGACGCGATAGCCGTTGACCTCGAGCAGCATTTTGAGGAGAGTGCGGTTCTCCTCGTGGTCTTCGACGATCAGAACATGGTCCATGAAACGCCCTCCTGCCAGAACATGGTGGCGCATCCCGCCGAAACTCGGCCGTCCAGGGGCGCCGCCAGGGTCGGCGCTTCGTGCCCGGCCCCTTGCAGCAGCACCGTGCGCAGCTCCCGCAGAAACACCTCGGCTTCCATAGGTTTGATGAGATAGCGCACCGCGCCCAGCGCCATGGCAAATTTTTCGTCGTCCGCGTGCACATAGGTTGCCGAATAGAAAATGAACGGGATTCGCCTGAGGGCAGGATCCTGCATCCAGGCGCGGCACAGCCCGAACCCGCCCATCCTCGGCATCAGCACGTCGGAAACGATGGCATCGGGTCGTTCGCGCCGCGCGGCAGCCAAGGCCTCCAGCCCGTCGCCAGCGACCGTTACGCGGTAGCCATTGACCTCGAGCAGCATTTTGAGGAGGGAGCGGTTCTCCTCGTGGTCCTCGACAATCAGAACATGGTCCATAAAGCGCCCTCCCGCCAGTACATGATCACGCATCCCGCCGAAACTCGAGCTGCCGGATTTCAGGCATAGCCCGTGAACCGCCAGGGTTCGATCGTCTGCTTTCCGTACACATCGCGGAAAACCCCCTTTGGACCGGCACCGCGCCAGTCTGTCGAACTATTGACAGGGAATTGTTGAAACCCCGGCGTGCCTACCCGGCGACGAATTGGCCGGATTCAGCAATTTGCGGTAGCCCGATACAACGCCTTAAAAACAAAGCTAAAATGTTTACTTTGGCGCTGGATCGATCCCTGTGACAGAGATACTGCAACTTCCGTGCCATTAACTGAGCAGGGTCAAAACAATTTCTAGATTGGGAGATGGGAGGGGGTACAAAATCGCGGCGATGCGCGCAAACAGCTTGCATCCGGCCGGAGCGCTTTAAAAAGCGCCTGGCCCGGCCTCAGAAAATGAACGCCTTTACCGCGGCCACGGTCGCAAGCGGATCTTCCTCCTGCGGCACATGGCCAAGCCGGTCGAATGCGATCAGGCGGCTGCCGGCGATATCGCGATGGAATCTTTCGGCATCGCCGGGCGGAATGAGCCGGTCGCGCTGGCCCCACAGGATCAAGGTCGGAACTTTCAGCGCCGCGATGCGCTCGGGGTGAATGCCGGCCGGCGCCTGCGCGAATCTGCGTGCCAACGCACGCCGATTGCCCTCGCGCAGGGTGAGCTCGAAATAACGATCCACGAGTTCCGGCGTGACCTTGCCCGGATCGGCGTAGACGTTGCGCAGGCTGGATTCGATCACGCGGCGCGGCAGGGTGAACTCCATCAGCCGGTTCAGCAGCGGGATTCTCGCGATCAAAAATCCGAGCGGAAGCGACTCCGGCTGAAACGGATAGCCGGCTGCATCGACGAGAATCAGCTTTTCCACGCGCTCTGGATGTGCCAGTGCCGTTTCCCACGCTACTTGGCCGCCGAAGGAGTTGCCGGCAAGCGCGCAGCGCGACACGCCGAGTTCGTCCAGCATGGCGGCGACGAAATGCACGTAGCGTTCGATGCGGTAGTCTGCATCCGGCGGCGGGCCGGTCAGCCCTATGCCGGGCAGATCGAAGCGGATTACGCGCCGCCCTGCCCTGAGTGCCTGCGCCCATCCTTCCCAAGTATGCAGGCTGGACGAGGTGCCGTGCAGCAGCACGACAGGAACCGGATCGTCGCGCGGGCCCTCGTCGCGAAGATGCACGCTCATGCCCTGTACCTGGACGAAGCTTGAAGGCGGCTGCGCCCAGCGCGCTTTGAGTTCGGACAGCGGTCGGTCCGGCGCCCAGGTCGCAGCTACAAATACGACAAGCACCAGCGCCACGACGGCTACGGCCGCAGCGAGAATTGTCGCGATGACCATTACGCTGTGCAGTCTCGCTTCAGGCCGGCGCCCGGCGCCGCACTTTGCTCGTGCCGCGCCCGCCGCTTACTCGGCGTCCCAGGCATTTTCCGGCAGCGGCAGACCGGCGAGATCGGCGGCGCTGAGCCTGCCATCGGGTTCGATGCGCAGCGTGTCCAGGATCAGCAGCAGCTGCCGCGTGTGCTGGGCCGGGTGCCAGGCGCTGCGCTCCAGCACCACCCGCATCGGGTGCCTGCCGAAGTAAGTATCCATCACGCGCTCGCCGCTGCGATCGGCGCAATTCGCCCACCATGCGTCCAGCTGCGCCAGCACGCCCGCGCCGTAGCGCGCGAGGTCGGCGCCAGTGCGCAGCGCCGGCTCGGCTTCGCGCATGATCAGCTCGTAGCTGAGCTGGCGGCCGTCGCGAGCCGCCTCCAGAAACGCTTCCACAATCCGGAATACATGGTGCCCCAGGGCGCGGATCGGCCGGTTGCGATTGCGGAAAGGCTGATCCAGCCACTCTGCCGGAATCTGCTGCAGATAGCGCGCGGCGGCCGGCAGGACGATGCGGATCTTTCGGACCAGTTCCTCCGGACTCAGCTGCTCCTGCAGGCGGACATCGAGGTTCAGAAAACGGATGACATCGGTGAGCGTCTGCGCAAAGACGAACTTGTCGCCGCGCGCGACGACAGGCACGCTGCGCGCCCCGAGTTTGCGCAGTTCCTCCATTCCGGCGGAATTGCCGTGCACGTTGATCGACTCGTAGTCGACGCCGTTCCTGGACAGGAATTCTTTGGTCCTGAGGCAGCTCGTGCATCCCGGCTGCCAGAACACCCTGACCCTCTGGCCTGCGTCTTCAGCTGCGGGCATGCTCGGAGATTCCTGATGCAATTTACTTGATTTTCGAGTAGACCGTGGGCGCAAGCATATAGTTCTCGATGCGCTCCACTATCGGCCCCTGCCCCTCGGTCTTGGCACGCGCGGCAAGCCATTCCGGATCGGCAGCGAAAGCGTTCCACTTGCGCTCGCGCTCGGCGAGGCTCTCCCATTCGAGCAGGTAGTACAGGGCGTGGTTCGAGGGCCCGATTAGGACCGTCCAAAAACCCAGTTGGCGGATGCCGTGCTTCTCCCAGATCTTGAGGGTGACATTGGCAAAGCGGTTGTTGACGTCGCCGATACGGCCCGGCGTGCAATGGTAGATGCGCAATTCGTGGATCATAATTCCTCGCTATATATGAAGGTCAAACGGAAGGTCAAACGCCCGGCCCGGACTTCGAAGATGCCGCAATCTGTCGTCGCGTGCCAAGTATCATCGACACAGGTGCCGCGGTCAAACATCCACTTTCATCTCGGAAACTCGCGAAAACCCGGTCCGCCCCTTTGCTGCGGCGAGACGCGGCAGTCTTACTCGCCTAGTCGTCAATTGAGTTCGGCGGCACAGGCGCCGCCTCAGCGCGAGCCGATCGCGGCGCCCAAGGCGTCGAGCGCCCAATACCGTCCGCCTCGCTCAAGCTGATGCACCATTTCGACCAAGCTTGCATTGAGCGGAGTTGCTACGCCCAGCTCGCGGCCGAGCCGGACGACTTCGCCATTCAGGTAGTCGATTTCCGTGGGTCGCCCGCGCTGGAGACTTTGCAGGGTCGACCCCATCAGCGGCCAGCGCGTTTCCATGCGGCGCGCCTTGGCCGCCGCCACCGCGGCCGCGAGCCACAGCGGCAGCCACTGCATCGACTGGATCAGCGCGGCCGGCGTATCGGGAAGCGACTCCAGCCGAATCCCGGCGCGCTTGGCGACCCTCAGACCCTCGAGCATCACGCGCACCGCGAGCCGGCGCAGATCGGGATAGGCGTAGATCTGCTGGAACGTGGCGTTCGTCAGTGCGGGAAAGGCATTATTCAGATTGACGATCAGCTTGAGCCAATGCGCGCCGCGAATATTGTGCGATAGCCTTGTCGGGACTGCATCGCGCAGCATCGCGGCGATGGTTTCGACCTGGGCGTCGTTCGGCCCGAACGGGCGACCGACGACCAGCGGACCCGGGTAGAGCAGGGTCACCGTCCCCGGCGTGAGATAGTTGGCATGGATGTTGACCACCGCGCTGACGATTTGAGTCGCCGGGACGACAGTGGCCACCAGGGCGTCGCTGCGAACGCCGTTTTGGAAAGTCACCAGTGGCACACCGTCGAGAAACGGCAGATTCGCCCCCACCGCGTCGAGCACGTCCTGCGTCTTCACGGTAAGCAAGGCGAGTTCCGGACGGAAAGCCAGCGCTTCCGCCGCCGCGATCGGAACGGTGAAA
>DATKUQ010000321.1:0-3787 GCA_035530495.1 Burkholderiales bacterium | reverse complement strand
CCGAGATCGAAACCAAGTTCCGCCGCGGCTACCTGACCCCCGCCAGCTACGAAATCGCCATCCAATTGCGTCAGCAACGCAAGTTCTTGCTCGGTGACGCCCTCATCGCCGCCACCTAAATCGTCGCGGACAAGATCGCGGCCTACCTTCACCATGAGATCACGCTCGCGCAATTGGTGGATTGGGCGGAGCACGCATTGATGGGGGACGAGTTTGAGGAGGATGGCTTACCCGCCATCCGCTCGGCGATTTCCCGCCTGGGCGTCGCCGACGTGCGCGCGTTCGGCCTTACGTGGGAGGATTGCGAGGAGTTGCTCGGTCAGCTCGGCTTTTCGGCCCGCGTGAGCATCATAACGGCGTAAGCCGGACGCTTTGCCCATATGAGAGAGCGTCGCGTTTCGGTCGATAAAGAGTAAACTATCCAGAAAGGAGATAGTCATGGACACTTTGCTCGTTAGTCGGGATCCCGAGATTATGAGTGGCGCGCTTTGCTTTACAGGCACTCGCGTGCCTGTAAAGAACCTCTTTGACTACCTGGAAGGCGCGTCCACTCTAGAGGAGTTTCTCGAAGATTTTCCGTCCGTGTCTCGCGATAAGGCAGTAGCCGTACTTGAGGCTGCAAGAGAGCGCTTGATTGCCGATGCGCCTGCTGCTTGACGAGTCGGTGCCGAGTCGGTTTCGGCTTTCGTTGCCAGACCACGCGGTCCGAACAGTCGTCGAAATGGGCTGGTCCGGGGTGAAGAACGGCAAATTGCTTGCTCTCGCGGCGGGCGAATTTGACGCGTTCATCACGGTGGACAAGAACCTTCCGTATCAGCAAAACCTCACTACACTTCCGATTGCTGTGGTCGTATTGGATACAGCGTCGAACGAACTGCCCGCCCTACTACCCTTGTTGCCAGCCCTTGAGCGGGCGCTTTCGTCCATCGAGCCCCGAACGTACACACGTATTGAAGGCAGGGCATAACCACTCATTGGTGCAGACACCTGTCGGCGCCGCACAGTTCGAACGTTACAACGCGTGGCGTCTTGCTGATCTTGATTTCCACCACCTTGCCCAGGGCGCGGGCGGCCTTGATCAGCGTATCCAACTGAATCGAAAGATTGTCCGGATCGAGCACCCGGTCGAGCTGCGAGCGGCTGGTGGACATCTTCGAGGCCATGGCGGTCTTGGTGAGCCTGGCCGCCTGCATGCCTTCTTCGATCTGCTCCGCCAGCGCATTCTTGAGTGCGCGAGCCTGCACTTCGTCGTAAATGCCTTCTTCTTTCAAGAAGTCGTCGAAGCGGCTGCCTGTGTGTGGATTACCTTTCGCCATGTTTCCACTCCTTGAATCGTTTTCCGGTTATTGGTTCGACTACTCTTGCGCGAGCAGTGTCTCCAGCATCTCTCGCGGCGTCAGCGCCTGCGGCAATTTGGATTTCGCGGCGTGCATTTCCGCAAGCAGGCGCTTATCGCCCGTCACAAAATGCGTCGCGGCGGCGGAAACGGCGGCGGCGACAATGGCCGTATCCTTGGCATTAATGCCGGCGATGGATTTACGCGGACAAGGCACGATGCGTATACCGCTTGCGATCACGAATTGTTGCCAAAGCGGCTGCGCTTGCGGCAGTTTACGGGCGAGATTCTTTTCCACTTCCTGAATACAGCAGCGGCCCGTTATCAGCGTGGCGGCGCGGCTGTTGGCGAGCCAATCCACCAGCACCACGGGCGCTGAGCGCGCCGAGCCTATCAAGGCGGAAATGAGAATGTTGCTATCGAGAAAAACCGTGATCACAAATCGCGCAGCAGCTCTTCGGCGCTCACGCCGTGTTGCTTCATGAGCTTGCGCATCTGCTTGCGCAGCGCGTCGAGATCCATGCGCTGGGGAGTCAGGACGATGGCATTGCCGATCTTGACCGCGCGCAGCGCGTCGCCGGTTTCGAGGTGCAGGGCGTCGCGCAGCGATTTGGGCAGCGTTAGTTGACCGCGCTCACGCAGTTCGATTTCGGATGCGTCCAGTTCAGTCGTTTCCATAAAAGTCAGAATTCGTATTTACCGAAATCGTACCCCGCCAAGCGACGAGCCGTCAAGCGCGCCACAAGCCGGCGCGCACGCGCAGGGCCAGGGCCTGAAAAGTGGTTTATGAACACGCGGCTGCAAAGGCAGTTGCAACAAGTCGAATGGGGCGTTTACTCCGGTCTTTCGAGGCTGCCGGAGGATCGAGCAGGTCGAACCGCTGAGTGTGGAGGATACGGGCTAGCGATTCGGCGTAGCGGGCGCGACCAGAGCCAAAGTCGGGAAATACGCCACGTAGCGCCGCCGGTCGCGTGTGAGCAGCGGGCAGCCGGCGACGGCGGCGTGCGCACCCACCATGAAATCCGCAAGAATGCCAGTTCGAATTCCGCCGCGGCTGCGATACGCGGCATGCGCGCGTCCCGCGAGGAACAAGGCATCACGCGGCATTTCACGCATCAGCAAGCCCGCGGTGGCGATTTCCGCTTCGAGCGACTCCTTGCTTCGCGCGTAAGCCGCCAACTCCGCGTAGATCACCGGATTGATGAGCAGTGGCCCGCGTGCGCTCCAGGTCTCGAGCTGTGATTGAGACCAGTCCGCCCATTTGCGATCGTTCTCAAGTACGTCGATGACGACGCAGGAATCGACCAGGATCATTTCTTTCCGGCTTTGAATCCCGGGTCGCCAGCGTCGTCGCCGTAGCCGCGCAGCAGGTTCATGATCTCGTCCGTGCTCATGCCCGTTTTGCGCGTGCCGCGCAGCGCCGAGAACCGGCTCGTCTTTTTCCCCTTGCCCGGTGCGGGCTCGCGCGGCGCCAGGATACGCACCGCGCCATCCTCGGTGTATTCGAAGCGCACCTTGTCACCCGGCGAGATGCCGAGGTAATCGCGCAGACGCTTCGGAATCGTTACTTGGCCTTTTATCGTAAGCGTGCTGCTGTTCATTGCTGGCCCCCAGAAGTAATACCGTCTGCAAATGGTATTACTTCGCGGTGTGGCGCGCAAGCGGAAGTCGATTCGCCAATCAGAGTCGCAAAATGCCTGAAGAACCGCATGACGCGGGCGTCTTCAGGCAGCTGCATGCGGGAGCATGAAGGCGCGGAAAGATGTCGGCAAGCCGATGAATGCGGTGGCGCGTTGACGTCCGGCGAGTCAGGTACTACCATGGTGGTACTTTCTTTCGGATGGACATCGCCATGCCCGCAGTCACGCTGAAATTGCCGGAAGACCTGAAGACGCGCATCAACAAACTGGCGATGGCCAGCGGCAAGTCGCCCCATGCGTTCATGATCGATGCGCTTGCCGCCCAGACCTCTCGCGAAGAAGCCCGCGGCGCATTCGTCGCGTCGGCACTGGAGGCGCGGCAGGAAGTCGCCCGCTATGGCCAGGTGATGGAAGCCGCCGATGTGCACAAGTGGCTGCTCGCCCGGGCCGGGGGCGGCGAGGCGGCCCGCCCGCGAGCGAGGAAGCTTCTGAAGTAGCGCCGTGGCGCGCATCACGTACGCGCCTGCCGCGGTTCTCGACCTGGAAAGGTTGCGGGATTTTCTCGCGGAGCACGATCCCGAGGCGGCGCTTGCGGCGGCCGAAGCGATTGTCGAGGCAGTTTCGGTGCTGGAGCGTCATCCCCTTATCGGACGTCCGGCCGAAGCGGGCATGCGCGAACTGGTCATCGCCCGCGGACGCACGGGTTACGTCGCCTTGTACGATTGGCTGGAGCCTATCGATGCGGTAGTCGTTCTGGCGCTGCGACACCAGCGCGAGGCGGGCTACGAATAGAGGACTTCGGCCGCGAAGA
>DATKUQ010000320.1:0-5202 GCA_035530495.1 Burkholderiales bacterium | reverse complement strand
ATACGGCGCGCGGGCAGGCGGTGCACCACTTGGTCGATACGCCGGGCGACGACATCAAGTCGGGCGTGCGTGTGGAACGCGCCTTGCCTGTGTGGTGCGACCGGCTGAATCTGATCGGCAAAGCCGATTTGGTCGAATTTCACCCGGACGGCAGGGTGTACCCGGTGAAATAGCACACCCCATACACATCATCGTCACCTATGATGTCTCCACTGAAACCTCTGCCGGCCGCAAGCGGTTGAGACGGGTTGCAAAAGTCTGCGAAAGCATGGGACAGCGCGTGCAGAAATCGGTATTCGAATGCACCCCTGACGAAATGCGGTTTGAACAACTGGAGCGCAGTCTGCTCGCCGAAATCGACGAGACGCAGGATAATCTGCGCTTTTACCGAATCACCGAAAGGCACGGGCTGTTCCCCGCGCGTGTGGGGATGACCGCCTTCCGACGGCGTTGAGGATACGATTGCCGTCTCGGCGCCGTCACTCAGGCCGGCGCTTGGGGTTCTTCTTTTTCTTCTTCGGCTTAGGCGTCGGCACCAGCACGGTTCCGCGGCAGTTCTTCGCCCCGCACCAGCAGGGCCAGCGCGCTTTCACCGCCTTGGTAATGCGCTCGCCGGCCTCGATGCAGTAATCGTAGGACAGCTCCTCGCCCGGTCGGATATCGCGGATCGCGCGGATGAACATGCGCTTGTCTTTTTCGTAGGTATCGCAGTTCGGATCGCAGGAGTGGTTGATCCAGCGCGCGATGTTGCCCTTGGCTCCGCCGTCGATGTTGTGGTTATGGGCGACGCCGAAAATGAAGGTGTGGTTCAGGCCGTCCATGTTCTCGGGGTAGCGGCGCGCGACCTCGGCCTCGCTGATGATCTCGCCTTTGTATTCGCATACCGTTTCGTCTTCGCGCAGCGGACGGCAGGCGAATACGCCGCGTCCGTGGATGCCGGAGCGGCGCACGGCGATGCGCGGTCCCGCACGTTTTGCTTTGCTGCTTGTTTTGCTGCTGGTCATGTGTGAGGCTCTTTTGCGCAAAGTGCGCATTGTTGCCTTGTGCGCAGCAACTTGCAAGCACGAACTCGCGCACACTACGCGTGTCGCCGTCCAAACGGCGTTATCATTGTGTTCATGCTGTTTACCCAATCAGGCGTCACGCTCTCATGACCGACTTTCGCGGAATTTTCCCCTACCTTGTTTCCCCGGTCGACGAATCCAGCGGGCGCGTGCGCGAGCGCGTGCTGCGCGAGCTGGTCGAACATCTGATCGGCTGCGGCGTGCACGGCCTCTCGCCCCTGGGCAGCACCGGCGAGTTCGCCTACCTCTCGTTCGAGCAGCGTCAGGAGATGGTGCGCGTCGTGGTCGACGCGGCGGCGGGGCGCGTGCCGGTGCTCGCCGGCGTCGCCGCATTTTCCACCAGCGATGCCCTGAGGCAGGCCGAGGCGCACGTGCGGCTCGGCGCAGACGGTCTGATTCTGATCCTGCAGCAGATGTTCCCGCTGCCCCCGCGCGGCATCGAGCGCTATTTTTCCGCCGTTGCCGAGGCCCTGCCGCAGACTTCGATGACGCTGTACACCAACCCCGGCCTGCTCGGCGGCGACATTCCGATGGACGTGCTCGACACGCTGTCCCATCTCCCCAACATCGAATACGTCAAGGATGCCTCGGGCAATACCGGGCGCATCCTGACCATGCTCAACCGCATGGGCGAGCGTATCAGGGTGTTCAGCGCCTCGGCGCACATTCCCTTGCTCGTGCTGCAGCTCGGCGCGGTGGGCTGGATGGCCGGTCCCGGCTGCGTCATGCCGCGCGAATGCGTGCGCTTGTACGACTTGTTTCGCGCGGGCGAATGGGAGAAGGCCTTGCTGGAGCAGCGCCGGCAATGGGCCATCAACGAGGTGTTCGCGAAATACGCGCTGGCGGCGTGCATCAAGACCGCACTGCAACTGCAGGGCTTCGACGTCGGCGAAGCGATCGCCCCGCAGCAAGCGCTCAAGACCGAGGCGGTGGAAGAAATCCGGCGCGCGCTGGCGCAGTTGAAATAACGCGGCGGTGCTTCGGAGCGCTGCTGAATTGAGATGTCATTCCGAGGGTGCAGCCCGAGGAATCTGCTTTTTCATAATTCAAAAGCAGATTCCTCGTTCCACTCGGAATGACCAGTTAGCGGATTTGTCCGCGGCGTTGAGAGTGACAACTTTCGAGGATGCGGCTTAGGGACAGCCGCTATTTCATCCTTGCCAGCTTTTCCAGCGCACTGCCCGTCACCCGCACCAGTTTCCATTCGTGCATGATGGTCGCGCCCAGCGTTTCGTAGAAGAATATCGCCGGTTCGTTCCAGTCGAGCACCGACCACTCGAGCCGCCCGCAATTGCGCTCGGCCGCGATGCGCGCCACGCGCAACAGCATGGCGCGGCCGAAACCGCGGCGCCGGTGTGCAGGGCGCACGTACAGGTCCTCCAGATACAGGCCCTTCCTGCCGAGAAAGGTGGAGAAGTTGTGGAAATACACGGCAAAGGCGACGGGTTCCGCCCCGCAGTAGGCGAGCAGCACTTCGGTCCGGCTTTTCGGCCCGAACAGTTCTTCGGCGATGACTTCCTCGGTGGCTTCGACCAGATGGCTCAGCCGTTCGTATTCGGCCAGCTCCTTGACGAAAGAGAGCACCAGCGGCACGTCCGCGCGCGTCGCCTGGCGTATCGACAGGGATTCCGCGTTCATTTGGCTTGCTCGGCCGATTTCACCGCCTGCGCCAGTTCCAGTACGGCGCTGGCGTACATGCTGGAGCGGTTGTAGCGGGTCAGCACGTAGAAGTTGGTAAAGCCCACCAGGTACTCGCTAGGCTCGTCCGGCGTCGTGAGCTCGATCAAGGCGCAGGGCGTGTCCGCCGCGGCGCTGCCCGCGGCGCTGACGCCGAAGTTCGGCAAGTCGCCGAAGCGGACGCCGGGCTTGATGCCGGCGTCGATGAGCTTGCGGTAATCGTCACCTTGTACCTGCGCCGGGTAGGCCACCGGCTGGCCGGTTTCCCAGCCGTGCGCCTTGAGAAAATTGGCGACGCTGCCGATGGCGTCGGCGAAGCTTCCGGAAAGGTCTTCTTTGCCGTCGCCGTCCAGGTCGACGGCGTAGCGGCGGTAGCTGTCGGGCATGAACTGGGGGATGCCGATGGCGCCGGCGTACGAGCCTTTCAGTCTCAGGGCGTCGATGCCCGCGTCGCGCGCATACAGCAGAAAGTCCTCCAACTCGCCGCGGAAGAATTGCGCGCGCGGCGGATAGTCGAAAGCGAGCGTGGAGAGCGCGTCGATCACGCGGTAGTTGCCGGTGTTGCGTCCGTACACCGTTTCCACGCCGATGATCGCGACGATGATTTCTTCGGGCACGCCATAGAGCGCGGCTGCGTAGGCGAGCGCCGGGCGATGCTGTTCGCTGAACGCGACCCCGGCCTCGATGCGCTCAGGTGTGAGGAACAGCGCGCGATAGGCCTGCCACGACTGGGCGCGCGGCTCAAGGGGCCGAGTGATGGCTGCGATAATCGCGGGCTGGAAACGCGCGCGGCTGAACAGCACGCGCAGCTTGCCGCGGTCGAAACCGTGCTCTTGCGCCATCTCGGCAATGAAGCGGCGCACATCGTTGCGCCCGGCGTAGCCGCCAGCGGCGTCGGCGCCGAAGCTTGGGCAGGACGACAGCGCGAACGCGAGCATCAGCGCCGCGAGGTGTGCCGGCCGGCTCATACGCTGAACTCCCGCACCAGCAGCCGCAGCTCGGCCAGCATGCGCGCGTCCGCCGCGCCGCCGTAACGCAGCGCGATGTAGCGAGCGCCGATGGCGCGAATCTGCGCGGCCTTCGCGGGAAAGCGCGAGGCCGTGCGCGCCACGAAATCGGCCGGGCCTTCGTACGCCGCGCGCGCGCAGCCGCGTTTGCCGAGCTTGCCGCAGAATCTCAGCCACGCGCGCTGCACCGGATCGGCGGTGCGCATGCGCCGCAACAGCCAGGCGGTGAGCAGCGCCAGCATGCCACCTACGACCCAGAACAGCGTCAGCGCCATGTTCTCCCAGCTGGGTTCGCTCATGCCCATGCGGCTGAGAAATTGGCGCTGGCGTTCCGGGTTGTAGCCCAGCACCAGCTGGTTCCACTGGTTGGCGAGTGCATCCCAGTTGTCGCGCAAATCGAGCAGCCAGTGAAGTGTGGTGCGCGCCATCAGCGGCAAGGGGTCGGTGGCCGGCACCGCTGCCGCGACGCCGTCTTCCACCCGCATCGGCGAGACGGCGGCGGTGGGATCGAAGCGCACCCAGCCGCGGTTCTTGAGCCATACCTCGGCCCAGGCGTGCGCGTCCGACTGGCGCACGATCATGTACTGGTCCACCGGATTGATCTCGCCCCCCTGATAGCCGGTGACGACGCGCGCCGGCACGCCCGCAGCGCGCATCAGGAACACGAAGCTCGACGCGTAGTGCTCGCAAAAGCCGCGCTTGCTGCCGAACAGGAATTCGTCCACCGAATCGCGACCGAGCACCGGCGGTTGCAGCGTGTAGACAAAGCCCTGCTCGCGGAAGTAGTTGAGCGCCTTCTGCGCGATGGCCGCGCCGCTCGCGCCGTCCGCTGCCCACTCCTGCGCCAGCCGGCGCGCGCGCGGATCGAATCCGGCAGGCAGTTGCAGTCCCTGCCTGAGGTCTTCCGCAGAGTCCTCGCCGCGCTCGGTGAAATGCGTGTAGGAGCGCATCGCGTAGCGCATCCGGTTGCGCACCGGCCTGCGGGCGAACAGCACGTGATCGCCGCTGATGCTCGCGTCGGGAGGAATTTTCGCCGCCTGCTCCAGCGCGAACAGCCATCTGTGGTTATTCGGCTCCAGGGTGACCTCGTAGTCGTAGGGCTGGCCGCTGACTTCGAGCTGGATTTGGGCATTAGGGCGCACGTCGCCAGGGCGCCAGGTGCGGCCATCGAAGTTCCAGAATACCGGCCCGCGCCAGTATAGTTGCGGCTTGGGCGGCGGCGTCCCGCTGAATTTGACGCGAAACGCGATGGCGTCCGACTGCAACAGCCGGCTGATGGTGCCGGGCGACATCGAGTTCGACAGCCCGGTGACGCCGCTGTAGGCATCCTGCGGCAGCCCCCATAGCGGACCCTGTACCCGCGGAAACAGGAAGAACAGGATCAGCATCACCGGTCCCGCCTGCGCCAGCAGCACACCCGCGGTTTTCAGGTTGGCCAGCAGCGCGCGCCCGGG
>DATKUQ010000319.1:0-3428 GCA_035530495.1 Burkholderiales bacterium | reverse complement strand
GATCCAGATTCTGTGAGCGTTTTCACTCCAGCGCAGAGCATTAGGCCGCCCACATATTTGTAGATAGCGCGTGCGATTTGTCAAAACCTGCACCGCAGTCTTGGAGTGTAGTAATCGATAATCCTTGCAATCGGTTTGATTGCGCTGACTGCCGCGATGCCATCGACGGTTTCGGATTACCGGATAGTCGGCGCCGCAATCAAGCCGACCATCGATGCGGACACCGGGGGGCAAGAGAATGACAGGGCCGGGTTATTTGCGACTGATACTTCTGCTAGCAGCAAGCTTGGCATTGATACAACCCGCGATCGCGCTGAAGCCAGTGCGCGACTGTGGCGCCCCGCCCAAAGGATCTGGCGAGGCCTGGTGGCAGGAATATGCCGACTGGTGCAACGCTTGCGGCGGTACCGTATCCCCCACGGATCGCACGTGTCGAATAGGCGCCAATTGGGGCCGAAACGCCGCTCCCTCCCCCCTCCCGGCCGAGCTCGTCGGCCGCTGGACCCTCACCGGGCGTTGCGGCGTATCTAGCGCAAGCTTCACCTACGAGATCACAGCCGTAACAAATGGCGCCCTGGCGATGACTGGTGGCAGTTGGAACTGTAGATTCGAGTCCGGCCGCATCGCCGGCAGGCAGATCACTATGTCCTGCAGCAACTGGTTGAACAAGGTTGACTACCAAGGCAGCCTGGTGAGCGAGGGCCGCATGGACGGCACTTTCACCCAGAGGCTGATGAGCGGCACCTGCCAATGGTTCGCGGTCAAAGAAGGCAGCGCGCCGGCGGAAAATCAGGCCGCGGCGCCGGACGTCGCCAGCACGAAACCCTCCTTCTTCCGCAAGAAGTCGGCCGGCGCACCCTCCGGCCTTTTCGCGAAGAGCGGCAGCGAGTACCGGACGCCACCGGCCGCCGCGCGCGTCCCCGTGACCGCCGTGCCGGCGGCGGGCCTTTACCGCCTGGATGCACGCCTGGGCTTCGACACTCTTGATGGCGCGGTCTTCGATTCCGCGCAGCACACGCTTACCGTCTACGGCCATGCGGCCCATCCGGGCAAGGTCGCGGACCGCCATTACCTGGCTCTGCTGGCCGATGCCCTCGAGGCCGAGCGCCCCATCCTTTCGCTCGAATGGACGCCGGAATCCGAGGCGCAGGTGGACCGTGCCATGGCCTGGTTCGCCGATGACCGCAACAACGAGGCCATCACCAGCCGGCTGGCCAAGACCTTCGATGATTCGGGCCGCGTCATCCCGCAGGCGGTCGCCTTTTACAAGGCTCTGGGGGTGGATCTCCGGGTGGGCATGAACAAATATGAGTTCAACGCCGCCATGCTTGCCGCAGCCGGCCGGCCCGGCGCCGCCGACGCACTGCGATCCCTGGGAACCTGGGTGGAAGCGGCCCGGCGCGGCGACATACAGGCGCGCAATGCCGCCGTACAGGACCTGTCGCGGGTGCTGGGCGACTACGACTTTATTGCCGGCGTTGCGGCAGAGTATCGGGCAGGGCGTATCAGCGCGGAAAACATGATAGACCGGGTCTGGCCACGGCTGCTCACCGACCTTGCCCACGCCTTTGGCTGGTCGGAGGCGCCCTACGTGCAGAAATACTGGAATTCGCGCCGGGCGGGCATGTCCCTGGACGACGCCACCGCCGAGGCCATGTACCTGATTCAAGTCGATCTCAACAACCTGCCGCGTCAGGCGCTCGATGCCGTCATGGCAAAGCGCGAGGAGATCGTCCTGCCGCCGGAAGTAATGCGGCAGGTGCTGGGCAGCGAACCGGTAGTGCATGCTGTGGTAAGCGGCATGCCCGAGCGCGGCCGGCTGGCGGCGGTCGCCTTCGATGCCGACTATTTTGCCAAGACCCTGTTCGACAGCCCGGACCTCTCCGCCCGGGTGCCGGGCTACAAGGGCTATTTCGCCTGGCTGCGCGCGCGCAACGAACATCCGGTTTCAGAGCAAGGACACCTGTGGATCAGCCCCGGCGAATTTGAACTCGTGGAGTCTTCGGACCAGCACACGCTGCGTTTCAGCCGCGCGCCGATGAAATTCCACATCGAAAGCTATGCCGCGGGGCGTCGCAGCGTGGCCAGGCCGCAACTGAGCGCGTACGCGGATTTGCTCACTGCGGTCTACGACGACATCGGCCGGCAGTATCCGGTGCTCGAAGACCTGCGCGAGGCGGCCAAGGTGGTCGCCGTCGCGCGCTGGCTGCGCCAGCGTGGCTACCAGGCCTACTTGCCGCGCGCCGGCCGCGAAGTGGTCATGCTTCCGCCACAGGTGCCTGGCGTGCTTTATATGGTCATGGCGGTGAAGAAGGGGCCATCCGGCGCAATCCTGACTGCCGCAGGCGGCATCGACTACGCCGGCGAGGGCAAGCCGCGCGTGCTGCGGGAGGATGCGGCGACCCGCTTCACCCGCATCGGCGACGAAGTCGGGCAGACGGTACGCAAGCGGCTGGAGCAGGCGCTCGGCCATCCGCTGGACGCGCCGCAACCCCAAGCCGTCGCGAGCGTGAACAGCGAGGATAGGGATGGCCGCCGTGAAACCCGCGTCACGCTCAGCGTCGGCCCGGAGATCCGCGATGCCCCGGCCGACGTAGCGATCGGCCCCGGCGAACAGGCCTTCCAACTTTGGAAGGCAGGCGACCTGGATGCAGCGCACGCCGCCTACGCGAAGCTGATCGCCGCTGCCGGCTCCGATCCGGTTTATCAAGCCTACCTGCTGACCCTGGATGCCGAAATCCTGCACGAAAAGGGGGACCAGGCCGCCGCCAAAGCGGAACTGCAAAAGGCTGCCAGCCTCGCGCCGAATCAGGAGATGCTGAAAATCCTGCGCGCCAAGGCGGAGGCGGACAGCGGCAATCTTGCGGCCGCTCTGGCCATCATGCGCGAGGTCGTCGCCAGCGACCCCGCCAATGCAGGCGCGCGGCGGGTGTGCGACGACCTGGAGGCACGGCTCGCGGGCAGACCTGCGGGCGGCGCCGGAACCGTCACCGTTCCCTCGGGAGACAGCCGTCCCGGCCAGCTCAGCCCATGGCCTCAGGCCACAGTGGCTTCGCCGCCCCTGAGCGGACTGATGGAAGCAAGCAAGGCGGGCGCCGAACTGCGCGACCTGCCGTCCCCCGGCAAGCTTCACCTCACTAGCCACGCGCCCGCCTGGGTGCATTACGAAGGTCGAGATCCGCAAATCCTGGAAATGCAGACACGACGTGACGCGCTGGTGTCGGAAAGACGCCAGAAGGAAGAGAAGGCGGCCAGTCTGCTGCAGGCGGCGCAAGCCACGCAGGACGAGAAAACGCGGGAAAGTCTCAAAGCCGAGGCCGACAAGCTCAAGGATGAAGCCGGCGACGCCGCGACGCGGGCCGAAGCCATCAATACGGATATCAGAAAGCATCTGGACGTGGACACGCGAGTCGAAGAACCGGCGCAGG
>DATKUQ010000318.1:0-2614 GCA_035530495.1 Burkholderiales bacterium | reverse complement strand
CAGCACGCTCTCGACTTCGAACGGGCCGATCAGGTGGCCCGAGGTCTTGATCACGTCGTCCTTGCGCCCGACGAACCAGAAGTACCCGTCGGCATCGCGGCGCGCCAGGTCGCCCGTCAGGTACCAGCCGCCGGCGAAGCACTTGGCGTAACGCTCCGGCTCATTCAGGTATTCACGGAACATCGACGGCCATCCCGGCCGCAGCGCGAGCTCGCCTTCGACACCGGGCTCCTCGATCACGGTGACGCTGCCGTCGCTGCTGTCGTCGGCCTTATGGCGCACGATGGCCGCATCGATGCCGGGCACAGGCTTGCCCATGGAGCCCGGGCGCACACCGAGCGCGGGAAAATTGGCGATCATGATGCCGCCGGTCTCGGTCTGCCACCAGTTGTCGTGAAAGGGCAGGCCGAAAGCGGTGACGCCCCAGCGCACCGCCTCGGGGTTGAGCGGCTCGCCCACGCTGGCGAGGTAGCGCAGCGCCGGCAGCTTGCGCCCGGCGAGCGGCTCGAGGCCGGTTTTCATCATCATGCGGATCGCGGTCGGCGCGGTATACCAGACGCTTACCTTGTGCTGCTCCAGGATCCGATACCAGCGATCGGCGTCGAAATCGGCTTCGTCGACAATGCTGGTCACGCCGTTGGTGAGCGGGGCGATGATGCCGTAGGAAGTGCCCGTCACCCAGCCGGGGTCGGCGGTGCACCAGAAAATGTCCTCGGGATGCAGGTCGAGCACCAGCCTGCCCGTCACATGATGGGTAAGCACGGCCTCGTGCACGTGCACCGCGCCCTTGGGCGTGCCGGTGGTCCCGCTGGTGAAATGCAGCAGCGCCGGCTCCTCGGGATCGGTAGCTGCGATGCTGAAGTGCTCATCCGCCTGATTCAGCAATTGAGCGAAATCGAGCGTGCCCGCGATACCGGTTTCCTCATCCGGCCCGGACACCAGCAGCACATGGCGCAAACCGGGCAGCTGGCCCAGGATCGGTAAGATCTTTCTCTGGTAAAGCATAGGCGTAGTGATCAGCATGCGCGCATCGCCGATCGCCATGCGCGCGCGGATCGGCTCCGGGCCGAAGGCGGAGAACAGAGTGCACACCACGCTGCGGTTTTTCCACGCACCCAGGGCCGCGACATAGAGTTCTGGAATGCGCCCGGTGAGAATGTATATGCGCTCCCCCGCGCCAACGCCCAAGCCCTTCAGCACGTTGGCGAAGCGGTTGGAAAGCCGGCTCAACCTGGCGTAGGAAAAATCCTGATCGGCGCCGTTCTTGCACAGCCAGCGCAGGGCGACTTGATTCGCGCGCGCACCGGCCGCGTGGCGATCGACCGCCTCGTGCGCAATGTTGAGCCCGCCAGCGGGCAGCCCATCGAGTTCGCCCCGGGCGGCATCCCAGGAAAATTTGGATCGGAAGGCGGCGTAATCGCCCATGTTGGGCGTCACCGGGTGGCCTGCGGGATATCCGACGATGACCTCAACACTCGCCGTGGATGCATCGTCCCGCGTTTCGATCATCTGACTCAAGCTCCACGCGGCATGCCCCAGGTCTTGCTCGCATCGGCCAGCGGCCGCGACGCCGGCTTATGCCTGAGGTTATCGCCGTGCCCTTCTTCGGTCTTGACGAAAATCATAGCCGGCTCACAACTGCACCTCTACGTGCACGATATCGGCTTCACCCGGTTTGCGATGACACCTGAAGCCGAGTTGCCTGCAGAACTTGAGCATTTTGTAATTCTCTGCGAGCACGATGCCCTCCATCTTCTTGAACCCCTGCTCGCAGGCCGCGCTTTCCAGGGAAAACATCAGCATCCCCGCAACGCCGCTGCCTTGCCAGGCATCGTCGACCACGATGGCGAATTCACAGCTTGCGGGTTCTTCGGTGGCTACGTAGCGCGCTGCCCCGATCTCCAGTTCCTTTCCCGCCTGCATGATGATGGCGACAAAGGCCATGTGCCGCCGGTAATCGATTTCGGTGAAGGATTTCAGCTTTTTCGACGGCAGTTCCCGCAACGAGCCCATGAAGCGAAAGTAACGGCTATCGTCCGAAAGATGGCGCACGAACTCCTGTTCCATGCCGGAGTCCTCCGGGCGGATCGGCCGTATGGTCACGGGCGTGCCATCGCGCAATACGCGCTGGCGTACCAGCTGTGTTGGATACTCTGCCATGGATGCGCGCTCGCAAGCTCCGATCCGGCGCTGTCCGGCGCCTGCAAGCAATGTTAGGCTAGGCCTCGCGGCAGCCATTGACCGCGATCAATGCTTATTCTGATATCTATAATGCACTTTAATATAGATCTATATACGTTTGATTATAATTATATATCTATCTGGATTTATTAGGCTAAAACCTGTCCGCAAGCCGCGCCAAACAAAATGGGCGTTTGACCTGAGACAAGCCGCGCAAGGGAAAACCATGGGATCATCGACCCAGATGTTTGGGAACTCTCCTGCCCGCGAAAAAACATCTGCCAGGAAGTATTTCGGCCCGGTGGCGACCAGTGCGTCCCGGGTCCTTTCTTATTTAGGCGCCCGCGCAAGGCCATGAGCAAACAGTTCTTCAAAATTGCCGTCCTGCAGGGTGACGGCATCGGTTCCGAGGTAATGGCTGTCTGCATCGACG
>DATKUQ010000317.1:0-3497 GCA_035530495.1 Burkholderiales bacterium | reverse complement strand
ATGATCGGATGGCCTTGAATCCGGCGCAGCCCCGATTGACTTCCTTCGTACCAGAGTCCTTGGGCTTCGGCGATGTACTGGATCATGCGATGTCCCTCACGTCGATCTTTCCCGTGACACTGGCGGCGATCAGGGCGCTGCGGCGTTCTTTGAGTAGCGCGATGGCTTGAACCGAGGAGCCATTGAGGGCATCGAGCCTTGCATTTTCATCGTCGATGAAAGCGAGAATTGATGCTTGCTCCTCGACCGGCGGAAGGAGAAACCGCATTCACCAAGGAATGCCGTCATCTTCGACCTCGGGTTCCGGCTGCGGCGTTTGGTTTTGTGGGCTCATCATTTCGATCAACCGCTCACCTTGAGCCAACAGATGGTCATAGGTCATGACGCTGATGCCGTTGGTGCGGCGGTTCAACCCATGTAGAGCGCGCTGTTGTTCGTCACTCCAGGTGCTTGAGCTGCGTATTCCGGCGAAGCCGGGCCACGATTCCGCTGCATGCCGGGCCACTGTTCCGGAGCATGCCGGCAGGGGGTGAAGCGGTGGGGGTAATGTCGCGTTGACGGGGTGATCCGTCAAGCATTCTGCGAAGCGTTGGCCTTCTTCGTTTCGGTTTTCTGCTTGCGCATGGATGCTCCGGTGAGAGCGAGTCGGTAACTGTTGTGCACCAGACGATCGAGGATGGCGTCGGCGAGGGTGGGGTCGGCGAGATAGGCGTGCCACTGGTCGACGGGGAGCTGACTGGTGATGAGGGTGGACTTGCGGTCGTAGCGATCGTCGAGGATTTCGAGCAGGTCGCGCTTGAGCTCGTCGGTCAGGGGCGCAAGGCCGAAGTCGTCGATGACCAGCAGGTCGGCCTTGGCGATGAGTTTCAGGAAACCGGCGCGGTTGCTCATGGCGCGGTAGCGGGCCAGTTCATCGGCGAGGCGCGGCAGTCGGAAGCAGCGCACGCTGCGGTCGGCGCGACAGGCGGCGTGCGCGAGCGCGCAAGCGAGGAAGCTTTTGCCCACGCCGCAGGGGCCGGTGACGAGGACGTTCAAGTGCTCGTCGATCCAGGCGAGGTCACGCACCTGGGCGAGCTGGCGCGGATCGAGTCCGCGCGGGGTGCGGGTATCGAGGTCTTCGAGGGCGGCGCTTTGCGGCAGCTTGGCCCAGCGTAGGCGTTGCGCGAGACGGGCGCTGGCGCGTTCGGTGAGTTCGTGCTGGATCAAGAGTCCCAGCCGTTCGTCGAAGTCGAGGTCGCAGGCTTCGCTGCCTTGGTGGGCCAACGCGGCCGCCATACCATTCAGGCGCAGCGCCTTGAGTTCGCGGATCAGGGGTTCGTGCAACATCGGCATTCCTTGGGTCAGTGGAAATAATCGCCACCACGCACGTTGGCGTGCATCAGCGGCGGCATGGGTGGCGGAGTGGACGGGTTGGGTGTGGTGATGAGGGCGCGCAGTGCGCGGTAGCTGAAGGCGCCCAGCGCCACAGCGCGCTCGGCGGCGGCTTCGAGTTGGGCGGGGCTGAAGTCCTTGGCCAGGCGCAGGATGCCGAGGCTGGCGCGCAAAGCCTCTTCGGGATGACGGCGGCGCTGCGCCAGCTGGGTGAGCACCTCCACCGTGGCCGGGCCGATGGCGAGAGCGCGCTGCATGAGCTTCTCGTGGGAGAGCTCGACGACGGCGCTGTGCCGCTCGGGCCGGTGCGCTGCCTCGGTGGTGAATTGGCCGCGCTGGGCGCTGCGTCGATGCGTGGCGACGCGCACCTGCCGATGGAGGATCTCGACGCCGCGCGCCGTGAGCCGCACGTCGACCGTCTTGCCGACCAGGGCATGGGGCACCGAGTAGAACGCGCCATCGACCTGCACGTGGTAGTCCAGGTGCACCTTGGCCTTCTTCCACTGGGCAAACTCGTAGGGGTGCGCCGGCAGCGGACGCAGTGCGGCGCGCTCCTCGGCCTCGAACAAGGACCGGCGGTTGCCCTCGCGCTGCTGGAACGGTTTGGCGTTGAGCTCGGCCAGCAGCGCCGTGATCGCCTGGTTGAGCTCGGCCAACGAGAAGAAGGTCAGGTCGCGAAGGCGTGCCAGGATCGAACGCTCCACGATCAGCACGCCGCCTTCGACCTTGGCCTTGTCGCGCGGCTTGCGCACGCGCGCCGGCAGGATCGCCACGCCATAGTGCTCGGCGAAGTCCTGGTAGGACGGGTTGAGCGCCGGCTCGTAACGGCACGGCGCCACGACGCCCGACTTGAGGTTGTCCGGCACGATCGCCGCCGGCACGCCGCCGAAGAACGCCAGCGCGCGGGTGTGCGAGCCCAGCCAATCCGGCAGCGCCTGCGTCCAGGTCGCCTCGGCATAGGTGTAGTTGCTGGCCCCGAGCACGGCCACGAAAACCTGCGCCTGGCGCACCAGGCCGGTCAGCCGGTCGGTGACCGGTATCGTCTGGCCGGCGTAGTCGACGAACAGCTTCTCGCCCGGCCGGTGGGTCTGGCGCAGCACCACGTCCTGCCGCCCCAGCCAGCATCGGTACTGCTCGCAGAACTCGCTGTACTGCCAGCCATCGGGCTGCGCAACCTTGTACTCCTGCCACAGCAGCATCCGCGTCACGCCGCGACGCTTGAGCTCCGCATGCAGCCGAGCGAAATCCGGCGCCGGCGTCTTCGACAACGGCACCTGCCGAAAGTACAGCCGGGCGTACAGCATTTCCTCGGTGAGCTCGACCGGCAGTGGCCAGACGAGGCCGGCTTCACGGCAACGCCGGACGCAGTCCTGCACCGTCGAACGTGCGCAGCCGATGGCGACGGCGATCTGGCGGTCACTGATCCCTTCGGCACGCAACCGAAGCACTTCTCGAATCTTGCGCACGGGCAACCTTTGTTGTGCCACCGCTGCTCTCCTTCGAACTCGAAAAAGAGCGCACGGTAGCCAAAGTCAACCCGCTTCACTCACCCCTGCCGGCATGCGCCGGAACGGTGGCCCGGCATGGAGCGGAATCCTGGCCCGGCATGCACCGGAATCGGTGGCCGGCATGGAGCGGAATACGCAGCTTGAGCGTCCGATCACAATGATTGCCCTGGGGTGATAGGCCACTACTTCCCGATGGTCCAGTAGGCCACGCTGGGCGGCGTCGTGGAGGATGTCCAGATATCGGTGGCATTGCCCGATGGCGCGCGAGACATCGGCCGAGAAGTAGTAATTTTTATGGGCAGCGTCATAGAGCAGCACGTCCTTGTCCGGCCGTTTCAACTCAACGATATCCCGATAGCCGGCGATCACCGTGGGCAAAATCAAGTCGAGGTTGTCACCGGTTGAGATAGAACGCACTTCGTCTCGAACCAAGTAAGCGTTGCCGAACGCCCAGCAATGCTTTTCGCACCAGGTTTGGTAGGTTTGCTCTGAGGCCTCACCTCGATCGAGGCTGGCTCGAAGGTCTGCTACGGCGGCGCGCATTTCAGACAGTCGAATAGACCCACGCAGTGCGGTCGCAAGTTCGTGGGTCAGCTCGGTAGTGGCAAGATGCTTGGC
>DATKUQ010000316.1:0-3583 GCA_035530495.1 Burkholderiales bacterium | reverse complement strand
GTTCATTGGACTGCGGCAACTGCCGAGCTAGCTGTTTCCATGCAAAGCGCAAACCGGGCACACCAGGCAAACAACCTCCTCGGCGCCCTGCCGCGCCAGGACCAAAGGGATTTCGTCGATGGCCTGGAGCAGGTTGCGCTTACCTATGGCCAAATCCTATATGAGCCCGGGGAACGCATAGAGTGCGTCTACTTTCCCAACGACTCCGTCGTTTCCCTGCTGACGTTCGTGGACCGGCACCAGGCCCTGGAGGTCGGATTGGTCGGCCGCGAAGGCATGGTCGGCATACCACTGGCGCTGGATATCCGCATTTCACCGGTGCGCGCGCTGGTGCAGGGCAGCGGAACGGCCATGCGCATGAAAGCCGCGCCCTTTCTCAAGGCATTCCGGCAAAGTCATGCGCTGCAGCGCGAGTTGCAGCGCTACACCTACAGCTTGATGGCGCAGATTACCCAAACGGCCGCGTGCAATCGCTTCCACGTCATCGAAGCGCGCCTGGCCCGCTGGCTGCTGATGACGCACGATCGCGTGCAATCCAGCGAATTCCGCCTCACGCAGGACTTCCTGTCGCAGATGCTGGGCGTGCGCCGTGTGGGCGTGACCAAGGCCGCGCGCGCGCTGCAGCAAGACGGGCTGATCCGCTACAGCCGTGGCACCATCACGATACTCGACCGAGAAGGTCTGGAGGCCGCTTCGTGCTCCTGCTACGAAGTCATCAGGGACATGCACGAGTCGGTGTAAGCGCGCAGCGTCGCGGGCAGGGCCGGCGGTCGAACCGTATCGTACCTGTGCGGCGCCGAGCCTCCTGCCCTATTTCTTGATGCTCATCTCGTTGTTGACGCTGCGAACGCCCTCAACCCCGCGCGCGACATCGACGGCGTGATCGATCTGCACTTGGCTGTCGACGTAACCGCTGAGCTGCACTTCGCCCTTGTGCGTCACGACGGCGACATCGAGGCTCTTTACGCTCGCGTCGGCGAGCAATGCGGACTTCACCTTGGCGGTGACAATGCCGTCATCGACCGTGTCGCCCAGGCTCGCCTTGCCCTGCTTCAGCGTCATCGCATTGTCGACGCCCTTGACGCCTTCGATCCCGCGAGTGAGCGCGATGGCCCTGTCGATGCCAGCTTGCGTATCGACGAAGCCGCTCAACTGCACCTGGCCCTTGCTTGTCTCCACCTTGACCTCGAAACCCTTGGTGCCAGGGTCTGCGAGCAGCGCAGACTTCACTCTCGCGGTCACAACGCTGTCGTCGATTTCCGTCCCCACCGTCGTACCTGCCGGGAGGGGCTCCGTGGTGACCGTCAACGTGACCGCAGCAGCAGCCGGTGCGCCCGCCTCCGCCTCGCGGTTGCCGCAGCCGATCAGCAGAATCGATGCGGCGCCGGCAAGCGCCAGCCCTTGAACAAATGCCCTTGAGCGATCTTTCATGTGTACCCCCGTTAGAGTTGAATAGGGCCCGAGCACGCCGCTCTCGCCATGCATGCCGTCGGCCGCCCAAGGGCGCTCCGCGCAAGACTGCATTCGATACCAGGAACAGACCTTCGAGCTTGGGCTGACTATCCGCTCCTTTTTACGCAGGCTCTGTGCGTTGGCGCACGGTGTTGAACCGCATACCGTGCCAACATGCACTTCCTATCCCAGAAGGATCCGATCATGAATCGCAGCACTGCCCTACGCAATCTGTTGCTGTCCCTGTCGCTGGCCGCCAGCGCTTTCGCGGCGCCGGCCTACGCGCACATCAGCGTCAACATCAGCGTCGCGCCGCCCGCGCCCCAGTACGAAGCGGTGCCTAACATCGCGCCAGGCTATGTCTGGGCGCCGGGATACTGGGGCTGGGCCGGCAATCGCCACGTTTGGGTTCGCGGTCGTCCCATCCATCAACGCGTCGGCTACAACTGGGCGCCGGATCGCTGGGAGCAGCGCAACGGCAGCTACTATCGCACGGCCGGCCACTGGAAACGCGACAAGGGCTACAAGCCGGTGAAGATGAAAAAGGAAAAGCATTACAAGCACCGCGACAATGGCAAGCACAGCCGCCGCGGCAAGCACGGCGACTGATTTAGTCTCTTATCAGTCAAGAGTTGACGGAAATGGCAAAGATTTTGATAAATGACGAGGACGCGTGCGCGGGGGGATATACGCCCCGAAGGAAGTCCCCTTGGGGGACAAGGGGGGATGCATCCCCCCTTGTTCGTGGGATAAGGGTTTTTCCCCCACCGAAGGCACTTTGCTTGGTTCCGGCTAGTCCGGTTTAGGCTAAGTGGGAGCAGCGGTGCTTATTGCCCGCCGCTGCGAAGCATGTTCTGCAAGATCGCATATACGATCTGGGTCCTCTCCCAGAACGAGCGCGTAACGGAGTTGAATTTCGAGCCGACCTCCCGGTTTCCGTCTGCGAGGAACTTGATCAGGCCGTCCACACCGCCCTCGCGGACTTGATCGGCGAAAATGTCCCGAAACGTTGTGACCTGGCGCACGCCCGCGACCTTGAGGTCGTAGATCTTCCATCCCACCGGGGTTTTCTCCATGTCGTAGTCGAGCGCTATGCGCCCGCCCCCCGGCTGTGTGACCTCCGATCGGACCGTTACCTCGTCCGCAGCCGGTCCAGCGCGCAAGCGCTTGAACTCGACCGCTTCATCCCGGTATTGTGCGATCGCCCTGGAATAGCTGCGCAGCAGCAGGGTCTTGAACTCGTCGGTCAGGACTGACTGCTGTTCCAGCGTAGCCCGGCGCCAGTTTCGCGCCATGGCGAGCCGGGTCATGTGGGTGAAATCGAACAGGGGCACGATGCTGTGCTCGACCAGGGCCGCAAGCTTCGCCGCATCGATCGGCCCGACCGCCTGGTCCTGCTTGATTTTTCCGATTACCTCGACAGCCGCCGCCTTCAGCAACGCATCCGGGGCCTGTACTTGCGAATACACAGCCGGTGCCGCAAGCGACAACGCAAGCATCAGCAGATACTTTGCAATCAGCTTCTGCATCTCAATTCCCCAAAAGGCAAAGACCGGGAGCAAGGCAAGCCAACTCCACCGCACCGCAAACGAATCTGCAGGCTGCCTCGGGATTGGCCATACTGCGCTTGCATTCACGAAGCAAGCAAAGCCCGGAATCCGAACGTTCCCGCCCTGCTATCCGCATCGCGACATGAGCGCTTACTTCGGCTTGGTGACCTCGTGCCCGATGACGCCGCCGACCGCCGCGCCGGCTGCTGTCCCCACGAGGCCGCCGCCCATGACGTTACCGGCGACGCCGCCAATCACCGCGCCGGTGGCGGTGCCCTGGTCCTGCCTCGACATTCCGGCACAACCGGCAAGACCAATCAGAACGGCCGCCGCAACTGCGCTGGCTGAATATCTGCTTATCGTTTTCATTTTGCTGCCTCTATGTTGTACATCACGTTAAGAATGAATCTGCCTATCCGGTCAAAAGCGGCTAAGGCATGGCCCTGTTGGTCCGCAACTTGGTCCGCAACCGCGCCGGTGCAGCGCGGGCATCGCTTGCCCCCTACCGCGGTACAACAGCGTATTACGCATGCGTATTGCGGTCTGTCTGCCACCACACATAGCGGATCAGCGCCCAAGCA